>JABDMQ010000125.1 GCA_013001365.1 Flavobacteriaceae bacterium | reverse complement strand
GTATCCACCATTCAACAGAAAGTTGACAGGAAAGTCATAAACATTGGTAAGGATTTAACGACTTCTGGACCAACAGCTTCTGATATCATGAATAACCTTCCTTCGGTCAGTGTTGACCAACAAACCGGTAACATTAGCCTAAGGGGTAATCAGAATGTTAGGGTCATGGTAGATGGAAAACTATCTAACATTCCCGCTGCCCAGCTATTAAAGCAAATTCCTTCCACTTCAATTAAACAGGTGGAATTGATCACGAATCCTTCAGCAAAGTACAACCCTGAAGGAATGAGTGGAATAATTAACATAATCCTTCATAAAAACGTGAATATTGGCTTTAACGGAAACCTTAATCTAGGATTGGCCTATGAAAGGAACCCTAAATTCAATAGTAGCATTGACATGAATTATAGAAGCGGAAAACTGAATTTCTATGGTAGTTATGGAAACAATATTAACGAGAATGCAAATTTCGGCAATATTTTCAGGCCTGATGAGAATTCGGAACAGATTTTCAATTTCTTTGACGATAGTAAATCCCATCTTATCAAAGCAGGTATTGATTTCTATTTGAATGATAACAACACCCTGTCTTTCTTCACGAACCAGAACATTTTTGATGGCGCTACTGAAGGAAATACTGATATTATCTATAATAACGCAAGTGCCTTCAATAACCAGCAAACATTCTTAAGCGACAATGAGAATGACTCGCAACAATACAATTTCAATTATAAACTGGATTTCGATGAAGATAGTAGCCATAACATCGAACTAGAGGTAGATCATAATATCTACGAAGGTGATGCCAATACATTAAACCGATTTTTTGGAGCAACAACTCGTCCAAATTTCTTTGAACTCACAAATACTGAACGTGACCGTACTACCATAAATCTAGACTACGTCAATCCTCTTTCGGATTCTGTAAAACTAGAACTTGGACTTCAAGCACGATTATTCGAGAATATTATCGACTATGAGTCTAATGCAAGGTCACAGAACAGTATGGGAACTTATATACCTACTACTACTAATTTTGATTATAGCAGGAATATATATTCTGCATATGCCACATATGGCAAGAAACTGGAGAAATGGTCGTACCAGGTTGGCCTGCGCGCTGAAACTGTGAAAGTTGAAACATTGGCACGTGAAACCGATTTACAGACGAATGCGGTCACTGAAATCCCTTTTGATAATGATTATGTCCAGGTATATCCATCGGCATTCTTTACTTATAACCCTTCGGAAAAGAACACGTACCAGTTGAGTTATAGTAGACGTATAGATCGCCCTGGAGTAGGACAGGTAAATCCCTTACCAGAATGGAATACGCCTTTGATCTCTTCCTTCGGAAATCAAGAATTACAACCACAATTCACCAATTCTGTAGAAGTGAACTATACACGAAATCTTGAAAAAGGAAGTGTTACCGCAGGAGTGTTCTATCGCCTTGTGGAGGACGAGATAAGCAGGGCAGTCTTTGTAGATCGATCAAATCTTAATAGGATTATCCTGACTTACGATAATTTTGACAACACCTCAGCTTATGGTATTGAATTTTCGTCAAACTATCGTCCCACCACATGGTGGAGTATCAATGGAAGTTTTGACCTATACTCACAAACACAAACCAGTATTTCTGAAAGGCTAACAGTCCCTACAGATGTTGCTACTATCAATGATATAGTCATTGAAAGTGTTGATGTAGATAATGTGGCATGGAACTTCAGGATGTTCAACAATTTCAAGGTAAGCAAAAGCCTTTCTTTTTCAGCTTTCGGATTTTACAGAGGGCAGAATCGGAATATCCAATTTGAAATGAAACCTATGTACTTCGTTAATGTTGGAATGAGGTATAGTTTCTTGGATAGCAAAGCGACTTTCAGCTTTAATTACAATGATATATTCAATACCATGAGATTCGGATTTGATGGTGACCGTCCGTTCGCGCAAACAGGTGAATTCAACTGGGAAAGCAATACCTGGTTCTTAGGACTTTCATACAGGTTTGGAAGTGGTAAATATCGAGCAAAATCCAGAAAAAGAAGGGATAAGGACGAAAAAGAAGGAAGCGGAGGCGTCTTCTAACGAAATTTGATTATTTTAATAACCAACATAATAGTTGATGGTTAGTGTTAATGTATGGTTATTAATGGAAAGCCCAGACTTTAAGTCTGGGCTTTTAATATTGATGATTTATATTATTACCATTTCATAATGACACTTCCCCACGTAAAGCCACTGCCAAAAGCAGCTAGTACAACTTTGTCGCCTTCCTTGATCTTTCCTTGCTCCCAGGCTTCGGTCAGTGCTATCGGTATAGATGCTGCGGTTGTATTTCCGTATTTTTGGATGTTATTGAATACTTGATCATCACTTAAACCAAATTTCCTTTGGATGAATTGTGCGATACGTAAATTGGCCTGATGCGGTATCAGCATATCAATATCTTCTTTTTGTAGTCCGTTTGCAGAAAGACCTTCCATAATGACTTCACTAAACCTTACTACTGCATTCTTGAATACGAATTGCCCATTCATATAAGGAAAATAACTTTCGTCGTTAGGGTCGTTCTCGGCAAGAATATCGTTTACCCATCGCTTCCCCATGCCTGGAGCTATAAGCACTAATTCTTCGGCATGTTCTCCTTGGGAATGTAGATGTGTTGAAAGGATTCCTTTGTTGGGATCCTCTTCTCGTGTTAAAACTGCAGCACCAGCACCATCACCAAATATTACGGTAACTCCTCTTCCTCTAGTGGTCTTGTCCAGTCCATGAGAATGCAATTCACTACCAATGACCAAGATATTCTTGTACATTCCTGTCTTGATAAAATTGTCTGCTACAGAAATGGCATAAACAAATCCTGAGCATTGATTCCTGACATCCAAGGCACCTACTGTTTTAATATCCAGCGCATGTTGTACTTGTACACCTGGCCCTGGAAAATACATGTCGGGACTCAATGTGGCAAATATGATGAAATCTATATCATTCTTATCGATTCCAGCACGTTCAATGGCCACTTTGGCAGCCTTCACGCCCATGGTTGCTGTTGTATCTCCGGATCCCTTATTTACCCATCGACGTTCTTTAATACCCGTTCTTTCTGTTATCCATTCATCATTCGTATCCATGATCTTCGAAAGATCATCATTAGATACTACGTTATCTGGCACATAATGCCCGAGGCCAATTATTTTGGAATTGTACATATAGTCTTGTTTCGAAGTAATATGCAATTTAAGTAATTAAAAAGTCTTACAAAAGCGAAGCGCGCTTCAACCAAAAAGCGCGCTCCAATAAAAACAACCTAACCAATAATAAACCAATTATCAGTACTTTCTAACTCATCACTTCATGCTCGAGTTCTGAGTTCTTTAAATATTTTCTAAAATCATTTACCTTGACTTTTGCCTTTAAGTCATGCAGCAGGTTGTATAAACCGAAGAATGTTCGATTGATATACAAAAAGTGCTTGCTTCCTCTATTACCATTCATCTTCCTCAACTTTGTATCACTAGAGAACTGCTCACTCAAGTCGGCTATCTTCGACCAGAATTTTTCATCAGCAAAATCAAATTCATCACTATGGAAAGGACTTGTGAACAAACTCAACATTTGGTGGAAAAGCTCCGAGAAGAACTTGATCTCTTCTGGAGAATCATCTTCTCGGAGGATTTCCAACTCAAACATTTTCTGCATGAAAATATCAGGATTATTGATGTTCTCATACTTTGCTAATTCAAAATAGGGATTATAGAATTCGTCCGGTACATGCTTGATGCAGCCAAAATCAATTGCAATAAGATTTTTCTCTTTATCAACCAAGAAGTTACCAGGATGCGGGTCTGCATGAACATATTTCAAACCATGCATTTGGTACATATAAAAGTCCCAAAGTGTTTGACCCAATTTGTCATTATCTACCTGATCTGTTTCTGTTTTTACATATTCTGATATATGTTCTCCTTCCATCCAATCCATGGTGATAATTTTCTCACTTGAAAGTTTCTCATAGTATTTCGGAAACCTTAGATTTGGGATAAAAGAGCAAGCTTCAGTAATTTCCTTGCTTTGTCGTAGCTCTAGAAGGTAATTGGTTTCCTCAATGAGCTTGTTCTCAACTTCCTTGAAATACTTATCACTATCCTGGCCTTGCAAGTTGAACATCCTGATGGCGATTGGTTTAACAATCGCCAAATCAGAACTAATGCTGTCTGCCACTCCAGGGTATTGAATTTTCACAGCAAGTTTTTTCCCATCCTTAACTGCTTTATGTACCTGACCAATACTGGCAGCATTTACGGATTGAGCGGCAAACGAATCAAATATATCTTCAGGATATTTTCCTATATATTTCTTGATGGTTTTCCTGACCAAGGGCGCAGATAAAGGTGGAACCGAGAATTGGGCCAAACTAAAACGCTCTACATAGGCGCTTGGCAACATGTTCTTTTCCATACTAAGCATCTGGGCAACCTTCAGGGCACTTCCTTTTAAACTTTTGAGCCCATCATAGATATCTGTGGCATTATCCTCATTAAGTTGATCTTTTGTCACATCTGAATTAACAAGTTTAGCCCCAAAATACTTAAGGTAATTGCCACCAACCTTGGCACCGGTTTTAACCAACGTCGTTGTTCGTTGCAATTTAGAAGTCGGTATTTTATCTAATGTTTTCAATAGGTCTTCTTTACATCATTTTTTCTTTCCAAAGGAATTTACCAAGGTCTATAACAGACTCTAGTGGTGTGGTCTCAAATACATCAAATACCGTGTTCACGGATTTCTCAATAATGATATCTGTGTGTTCAAAGCCTGCAGAATCATCTGCCAACCAAAATTTCAATATGAACAGGAATTGTACCCAAGCTCCTTCAGAGAATATCGTCGTATTATGCTTTGAATATTTTAATTGCTTACTCTCATTGCCTTCCTCAATCAATTTCGAAGCAAAAATCTTAACATGCTTTCTAAGACCTTTAAGTTGTTCGAGGCTCTTCAGCATATTTTCATTTGAATGGTCTTTTAGAGTGAATAGAACATAAGTTCTATTTAGTTTCAATACCTCAAACATTGTGAAGAAATAAGACAGTAGTTTTTCTCTATTGCCGTATCCGCTATACTCCTTATTCTTGTGCAAGACCGCAACCGTATTCTGGTGAAACGCATTCCAGATAAATCTTCTTACAGATTCGAGTGACCCAAAATGGTTATAGAATTCTTCTTCCTTCAGCCCTTCCTCCTTACAGAATTTGTAAACAGAGTGAGGTATTCTATCCTGCTCAAGGGCATAATTTGTAAATGCAGTCGCAATGGACTCTTTGGACATTTTCTTTCTTGAGGTTTTTGTAGTTGCTTTCGGTGCCATTTTGAGATGCTCTTAACATTAGTAGAACAAATATAAGTAATGTTTAATCTTTTTACTTTATTGTTAAACAAAATGTTTTGTTAAATTTTCGGATGTCACTTTGGCAGTTATTAATTATTGGCATTTTTGTTGCCACCTCTTTTCGAGAATAATCAAACTAAAATTAATTGAGGTCCATTTATTAAATGGGACAATAAATACAATTGAAATATTATGGCAAAAGGAACTATCAATGTCTCAGTAGAGAATATTTTCCCTCTTATCAAGAAATTCTTGTACAGCGATCACGAAATTTTTTTAAGAGAGCTCATTAGTAACGCGACAGACGCTACAATGAAGTTGAAACACTTGACCAATATTGGAGAGGCCAAGGTAGAATATGGTAATCCGCAGATTGAAGTCAAGATTGACAAAAAAGGCAAAAAACTCCATATCATCGATCAAGGTGTCGGGATGAGCAAGGAAGAAGTCGAGAAATACATCAATGAAGTAGCTTTCTCTGGAGCCGAGGAATTCTTGGATAAATACAAGGATAAAATGGACGGTGCAGGCATCATTGGTCATTTCGGACTTGGATTCTATTCTGCATTCATGGTGGCCGACAAAGTTGAGATCAAGACCAAATCCTTTAAAGATGAAGACGCAGCACATTGGACGTGTGACGGCTCTCCTGAATTCACTTTGGTAAAAGGAGAGCGTAAAGAAAGAGGAACTGAGATCATCCTTCATATAGCAGATGACTCCACCGAATTCTTGGAAGAATCGCGAATTCGTGAGTTATTGCTTAAGTACAATAAGTTCATGCCAATCCCTATCAAGTTTGGCACCAAAGAAATCAATGATCCAGATCATGAACCTAAGACCATTACTGACAAAGATGGCAAAGAATCCAAGGAGCCTCATAAACAAATCACGGTAGATGACATCATCAACAATCCTGATCCTGCTTGGACCAAGCAGCCAACCGACCTAAAGAATGAAGATTATAAGAGTTTCTATCGAGAACTGTATCCGATGCAGTTTGAGGAGCCACTTTTCAGCATACATCTTAACGTAGACTATCCGTTCAACCTGACAGGAATACTATACTTCCCTAAACTAGGTCAGGATATGAATATTCAGAAGGATCGTATTCAGTTGTATCAAAACCAGGTTTTTGTAACAGACAATGTTGAGGGTATCGTCCCGGAATTCTTGACCATGTTGCGCGGTGTGATTGATTCGCCAGACATACCATTGAATGTTTCAAGAAGCTACTTACAGGCGGATGCGGCAGTAAAGAAAATTTCGTCGTACATCACAAGAAAAGTTGCTGATAAACTGAAATCCCTTTTCAATGAAAATCGTGAGGATTTCGAAAACAAATGGGACGATATAAAGGTCGTTATAGAATACGGAATGCTTTCAGAAGATAAGTTCTTCGAAAAATCCGATGCGTTTGCTTTATATCCCAATGTTGATGGTAAGTACTTTACTTATGAAGAATTAGAAAAAAAGATAAAGAAAAACCAAACTGACAAAGATGACAAGATGGTTATTCTTTATGCATCTAACAAGGATGAACAGCATAGTTACATCGAAGCTGCCAAAGCAAAGGGTTACGAAGTGCTATTATTGGATTCACCCATTGTTTCTCATTTGATCCAGAAATTGGAAACCTCTAAGGAAAACATCTCCTTTGTTCGTGTAGATGCCGATCATATTGATAAATTGATAAAGAAGGAGGATACAGCGATTTCTAAACTTTCAGATGAGGAAAAGACCAAACTAGATGAATTATTGAAAGAGGTGATACCTTCTGAGAAATTCATGGTTCAATTAGAGCCGATGGACAGTGAAGCTGCTCCATTCATGATTACACAACCAGAATTCATGAGAAGAATGAAAGAAATGCAGCAAACTGGTGGCGGTGGTATGTTCGGCATGGGTAATATGCCAGAAATGTATAATCTGGTAGTTAATACCAATTCTGAACTTGTTGGGCAAATACTAGGCACTAAAACTCGGAAGAAGCAGGAACGTTTGATCAACCAATCATTGGATTTGGCGCGTCTGTCTCAAGGACTATTGAAAGGTGAGGAGTTGACCAGTTTCATTAAAAGAAGCTATAGTATGATAAAATAAATAATTGTCTATATTAAAATTGAAAGCCACTTCTAACTATGTAATGACAGAATTAGAAGTGGTTTTTACGTTTTCAGGAATTTGACTCAAATAAATTAAGGCCTTTCATTTAACGAAATATTTAACGATCTTAGTGAACAAGAATTATTACTTATGAAAAACATACTCGTCTCCATAGATTTTAAAGGCAATGAAAAACCTTTATTAGACAAAGCATTGGAAATTGCCAGGGCATTTGATGCCAAGATATGGTTAGTGCACATAGCTGCTCCAGATCCCGATTTCGTAGGTTACGATGTAGGACCTCAATCGGTAAGGGATGCGCGTGCAAATAAACTTAAGAAAGAGCATAAGTTAATAGAAGACTTCACTAAAGACCTCAGACATAAGGACGCCATTGCTGAAGGATTATTGATTCAAGGTGCAACCATAGAAACTGTTATCAAGGAATCGAAGAAACTCAAAGCTGACCTGATTATTACTGGCCACGAGGAACATGGGTTCTTATATCGCGCACTTCTTGGGAGTGTATCTTCTCAGCTTATAAAAAAATCAAAGATTCCCGTACTTATTGTGCCTTTGGATTGAGAAACTTGACTTTCTGAATTCTCCATTCAAGCCTTTAAACTTAATTTCTTTTCGAAATATCCCATTAGCAATGGCACTTGCACAGCCATCATTAGAGCTAATATCCCTACTGCATATGCAATGGTCCTAGAGAAATTCAATCCTGAAAACGCATTGGTCAATTTATTTTCGCTCAAGACGCTTAAGTATACTGAGGTCAATAGGCTTTCCTCATTTGCACCATTGAATAAAAGGTAAACTACTGATGCGACCAAAACTATGGCAACAATGGTCCAAACTTGTTTGGATATCAATGGTCTGTATGTGGTGACATCACTTTTTGCCAATGCATCTACCTTGGCCATAACCTGTGAAGTAAAATCCATCGAAGGTGATTCTAAGGAAGATTCTTTCATAAGTCTGTCCGCAAGTTTTTCAATTTGATTATTTGCCT
>JABDMQ010000092.1 GCA_013001365.1 Flavobacteriaceae bacterium | reverse complement strand
TATTACTTCCTTGAATGCCTTGTTGAAAGTTACCTCGAATTCTGATTGCCTTAAAAGTTTCTTCATGCTTTTAGAGACTTTCAGTTCCTCTGGGAACATCACCATCCGAGGGTTTGGCGACCACCATAGAATAGGTTGGCTGGTCTCAAACCATGGAAATATCCCTTTTTGATAGGCCAATAAGAGCCTTTCAGGCGACAGGTCGCCACCTACAGCAAGCAAACCATCTTCGGTGGCTTGGCTTATGTCCGGAAACTCCAATTTATGACCAATATATACCATATAATCAATTAAACACTCGTATCACATTGATGTTAAAGACCTTTTATTCTTTTGAAAATAGAATAATTATCGCCATATTTGATAAGACCTTTGTGGAATAAATTTTTGTTCATCATTGCTTTTTTTGAGTTTGTTCATAAAGGTCTAAACCTAAAACCACAGTACTAAAGCCTTTCTTTTTTAGAAGGGCTTTTTTCATTTTCAAATTAGCCAAAGTCCAATAATGTATATTAAGGTTCCCACTAACATTAAAATAAGTGTATAAGGCAAGATCTCCTTGGCCTTTAATTTCGTTATCCCTAAAAGTGGCAATGCCCAAAATGGTTGCATCATGTTTGTTATCTGGTCGCCATAGGCCAATGCCATGATGGCCTTTGGAAGTGGCACTCCCAGTTTTAGTGCAGATTCTATGACTATTGGTCCTTGTATTGCCCACTGTCCACCACCACTAGGCACGAATATATTAACCAGTCCTGCGCTGAAAAAAGTGAATATAGGTAAGGTCTTTGCTGTTGCAATGGACGAAAAGAAATCAGATACCATTACAACCATTCCTGTGCTTTTCATGATACCCATTATGCCAAAATACAGAGGGAATTGAATCAGGATTCCCGATGTACCTTTTATGGCTTCTTCAAGGGCATTCAAGAAATTCTTGAAATTCCCGTGCAAGATAATTGCCAGACCTAGCATGAAGAAATTTAGCATGTTTGGCGTGATCTGCAAAGTCAAGAGATTGGACCAATATTGATAGAAAAATGCTATGAGCAAGACCGAACCAAAACCAATGGCCAATATCTTGGAGTAATCCAGTTTCTCAGCGCCTTCAATGTCCTGCGTATCGGATAACTTGAAATTGTATTCCTCCAAACTGTAATGATACGTCTCAGTAGTCTTTGCCATTCTAGACAATGCCAAGGGAATAACTACAAGCAATATTCCAAAGATCAAAAGGTTCCACCAGCTAAATACCGTGGCATCAAAATTAACGCTTGCTGGTAATTGCGCCATGATCTCAGAAGTGGATATGCCCTTCATGAGTTCTTGGATATGCCCAGTTTCGGCAACCTTGATCGGTGCCGAACCGCTAATGCCGCCATGCCAGATCATCAAGCCAGCATACCCAGCTGCACCAACAAGTGGGTAGTTGATCTTGATATTTTCCCTTAACGCCTTTTCACCGACTTTCCTTGCTAGAATGGCTCCGAAGATCAGTCCCAATCCCCAATTGAAAAACGCCACGATCAATGTCGTTACACTCACCAATACTACGGCAGTTGAGGTGTTGGTTACGAATTTGGTCAGCCTCATAATCAGTTTGCTCATTGGCTTGCTTAGTACCAAGACATGGCCGAGCACCAATATGAGCATCATTTGGTAGGCGAATACCAACAACGCATTGTTCCATATGCCATCTTCCCAATAAGACAAAATATTCAGGAGGTGTCCTTTCTCGCCCACAGGTGTGGTGAAGAAGTATGCCAGTACGATGGTAAGCAAGGTCAACAGGATCGCGATCGTAAATGGCGAAGGCAAGTACTTCCTGAAAATAGTTTCTATGGCCTTGGTAAAGTTCATTTATTGAATGTAAGATAATTCAAGTTAAAAAGAAAAACCTCAATACATTATTGAGGTTTTATATACTAAGTTGGATTTCCTTTTAAAAAGGAAGGTCGTCATGATCCTCTTCATTAAGGTCCGTTGCTGGTTCAAACGCTTCAGTAGGTGGCACTGGAGGAATATCTCCCGTAGGCGCATCAGAAAGGTTCTCAATTCGCCATCCTTGTATGGAATTGAAATACTTGGTCTCTCCTTGAGGGTTTACCCATTCTCGTCCGCGCAGATTGATGCTGATCTTAACTGTTTGACCAATCTGGTAGCTGTTCAACAAGTCCGTTTTGTCCTGAACGAACTCTACCATGATATGTTGCGGGTATTGCTCTTCTGTAGTTATTACTATTTCCCTTTTCCTGAACCCATTGCTTCCAAAGGTTTGGGTCTCTCCTATCATCTTTACTTTTCCTTGAATTTCCATTCTTCTTATTATTATTTATTAATTATTCTCTTTTTATGATGAAAGCAACAGCTTCCATGCGCTTTCAACATCACCAAAACTAAGGTAATCCTTGGCTTTTTTGTGCCTTGTCCTTAGGGTTGCGTTTTTCAGTTTAGGATGTTTTTCGATAACGTCTTTTACAAATTCGTTTATTTCTTTTTTTGAAGGCAATGCTTCTACATTTGCAAGCATTCCCAGGTCGTTCCCTGTCAAGATCATGCTATTCCTAATTTCCTCCGGGAGATTATCAACACCTATTCCCAAAGTAGACAGCGGTTTTGGTATTTCGAAGAACCCATTCTTGGCTCGGCTATAGTAACTCCCACCAGCCCTGGCTACCAAGTCAAGTTTTTCTTGGTCCAGTCGGCCATCTTTATCTAAATAATCGTCATCTAGATGAAGTTTTACAACTTCGCAAACGATCAGGTTACCTGCGCCGCCTTCTGTTCCCAGTTTAACGATGTCGTTGACCTTGCACTCAAATTGAACAGGTGATTCCCCAACACGAAATGGCCTAACAACATCGGATTCTAACATGGTCAATCCCGCTTTCTCGAATTCATTGACGTCTTCAGGATACTCTGTACTGCTTAAAGACATTTGTTGCACAATGTCGTAATTAACAACATTAATGACCACTTCTTTGGTCTGTTCAGCATTTTCCAAGGTATGCTTAATCGTATTGTTCCTAACGCGTCTGGCAGGAGAAAAGATCATGATCGGCGGATTGGCACTGAACACATTAAAGAAACTAAAAGGCGACAGATTAGGATTGCCATCGGCATCGATCGTACTTGCAAAAGCAATTGGTCGCGGTGCCACAGCACTTAGCAAGAAACCATGCATTTTTGAAGTTGAAATATCCTTTGGAACGAATGACGCCA
>JABDMQ010000089.1 GCA_013001365.1 Flavobacteriaceae bacterium | reverse complement strand
CTAAGCTCTCTAGTTTCTCCAGTTAATCGAGCCAATTTTTCCTCTGGGCTCAAGAAATGAATAAATGAATTATCACCAAAAGACTCAGAGTCATTGAGTGGAATCTTGAAAACCGTTCCTTCTTTGGTTTCACCATCAACTTCAATTGTTAATTGATTTGTTGGTCCGTAGATATTAGCTATACCACCGACGAAACCCGTTCCGTAATAAAGCGCATCTTCTGCATCCTCGGTATCCAAAACCAATAATCTATCCGTAACCAAACTCAAACCCAATTCCCAGTCTGAAAAGTTCTGATGGCGCAAATAGCCGTTTAAGGTGCCTTTTGAATCGTATTTTAGGTCTTCCATTTTGACCTTATTGAAATTGAAATTTTGACCTTTAAGTGAGACGGCAGAATTATCCAGGAACCTATAATCTACATTAAGGTAAGGGATGCTTAGGCCAGCATTATCCAATCTGAGACTACCATCGATTGAAGGTCGATTTAAGTTTCCTGTAACCTTGGCAGCACCAGTTACCAACCCTCTTATATTGGTAATCACTCCTTCACCAAAAGAATTTATAGGTTCAAGATTGAATTCATTGAATTTAACAGCAACATCTATCATGGATGACTTACTGGATACATCAATGTTTCCGATTGCAGAAAACGATTCTGATGTATCTCCCTTGATCTTTGCATCGACTTTATAATTCGTTAGAGATTGATTGCCTGTTATACGCGCATCAAAGGACCCAAAATGAGTGCCATTTACTTTGAAATCATCAATTACAACCGTGGAATTAGGTAAATAATCACCATTTTGTTGAAGAAGGTCCAGCTTTCCGTTAATATTGCCTTCGAGTCTGAGACTATCTATTTCAGGGGTTATTTTCGTCATGTCGACATCCTTGAAGCTAAACTTGATGTCCTTGTAACTAGAATCCCGAAGAACTCCTGATAGCCTAATTTCCTCATTTTGATGTTTCATTACGAATTTGTCGATATCAAAATCCTTGAATCGCCTATCGAAAGTTACTTTGTGATTGCGATCCTTGCTTTCGTTTACCGTCCATCGATTGTCTTTGAAAGTCACATCAGATTTCTTGAATCCTACAACAGACTTATTGTTCTCGTCTATTGTATAAAACAGACTTAGGTCAAAGAAGTCGTCATTTCGTTTACCTCCTTTGAATTCTGATCGTATGAACAAGGTATCCTTAAGAGTTACATTGATCAAACTGAATTTTGAAACATCATAGAATTTTGAATTGATGCTATCGATTTCAATATAGGTATTGAATAAAGGATTATTGTTGTCAATTTTCAATTCTATGTCATCTGCAAAATAATCCAATAGCTTGATCTGTGGAGACTTGAATGTAAGTTTAAAATCTTTTTCATCACTTTCTACCCTTCCCCGAATAAAGGTATTACTACCTAATTCAATATCTGGATAAAAGACCTCCACGATCTTATTGTATATCTTGAAATTGAAATCGATGTACTGGTCTGTTACAACCTCATTAGGAATATAGTTGGTATAGATATTACCGAGGGAATTCTCGAATAGCTTGCCGATGTCTTCAAAAAGGAATTTCCCGCTCATCTTACCTTGAATTATATCTGGAGAATTTACTTCAATGAAACGAACGTCATCTTCGAACCTAGAAGTAACAGCAAAATCCTTAAAGAAATACGAATCGTTTTCATTCTTATAGGATGTATTGGTAAATGCTATGTTTCCAAAGGCATCATCAAAATTACTTCCTTTCATTTTCATGTCAATATTGCCTTTGAATATGGCAAGGCTGTCCTTTTCTACGAAGTTAAGAGCCTTTAAATTTGCATATTCAACATTGGCTACGAAATCATAATTATTGATCGTTGATGAAAAGTCTGCTAAACCATTGAACTTCAATTTGAAATTTTGGTCTTGCGTATCTAGTTTTCCATTAAAAACCTTGTTCTGTAAATTTCCTGATATGTCAATACCCTGATAAGAATAGCCATTGTAATCAAGACTGTAAATGTCTCCTTCAAGTTTGGTATTCAAGTTTTCGATGGTAAACCCAATACCATCGAGATCAACATTCATTGAAACCTTGTCCATTGCAGTATCACCCAAAAATTCACCAATATTGAAATCATCAAGAATAATGTTTCCTTTATAAGATGCATTATCAATGTCATCTAATTTTTTCATATTGAGGTCGGATATTACATACCCTAGATCTGTATTTATTTCTATATCTGCATTTATTTCGCTTGCTGTAACTTGTGATGCACCTGTTATCTTGAAATTACCTAGCTTTTCGAATGTAGAAGGGATACTTTGACCAAGGACATTTGGCAACAGTGCTTTTAAATCCGCATGATTTGATGTCAAATTCCTGAAATTTGCGTTCATGATGAAATTACCTTCTTCACTATTGAAGAGATTCTTGAAATTGATATCACCATAAACTATCGTCTTTCTCGAAGTATTGACAATAAGATCATCGGCTTGAAGATCGTTCAATGTACCTGATAGTTTTACATTTAATCTTGCTCGCTGATTTACACCAAATTCATTATAGAATTTATTTAAATCGTTCAATGCAATATTTGAATCCTCAAAAACTGCATCTAACTTGACTGTATTAGTAAAATCCTTTAAGCCATTACCATTGTAAATGAATTTTAGTTTTCCTTTGAGTTGGGAATTCTCAGTTTCGATTTCGAGGTCATCGAAGTTCATGTCTTGAAGTGTGTACAAGAAATTCGTCTTCAGATTCTTCATTCTTAATCCTCTGGCATCTATGAAAGCGAGCTTATTAATGCGCATGCTAACATCACTTCCATTGATAAGGAAATTGGTTGCATTGATATCGAGCTCGTCGAATTTTAGTATCTGATCTGTTTCCTTGTTTTCATCAGAAAGTTTAAAAGTGCTATTGCTAATGGTTACATCGCTTGATGATAAAATGAAGTCGCTTTTCTCTGTCCTAGGGTTATCTTCATCAAATTTAGCTACGAAAACATCTAAATTGGTTTGCTCCTCTCCTTCGTACGTCTTCAAATTGAAATTTAAACCCTCCAAGTCAATATCTCCGAATGTGAATTTATTATCATAAAGATTCTTGAAACTTATTACCGAAGTATTCAGTTCTTGAATGTTTATCAGGGTATCCTTTCTATAGTCTTCGATATAGATATCCTTTAGTTCCACATCGCCATTGAATTGAAGTCCGACCCTGCCTATGTTGATGTTGGTCCCAAAATCATTGTTAAGACGATTTGTTGCGATTTTGCCTAATCTAGTCTGTACTGCAGGAATGGAGAGAAACAATACCAAAATAATAAAGAGCAATAAAATAATCGCTGCAATCTTGGATACTATTTTGAGATACTTTTTGATATGTTCTTGAGGGTATTGAATTCTTAGGAATAGCCTACATTTGTATTTACGGATTAAT
>JABDMQ010000263.1 GCA_013001365.1 Flavobacteriaceae bacterium | reverse complement strand
ACCATATATTCCAAAGGATAGTATGTTTTCAGGAAAAGGCTTTGGTAGCTCTCTACAGCATAAGATGCCGAATGCCCTTTAGCAAAGGCATAGCCAGCAAAACTTTCAGTTTGTTTCCAGATCTCTTGTATCACTTGTTCAGGCTCTCCCTTAGCACGGCAATTGTCAATGAATTTTTGTTTCACTCTGGCAAATTCCTCACGAGAACGAAACTTGCCGCTCATGCCTCTTCGCAATACATCGGCTTCACCGAGGTCCAACCCTGCATAGTAATGCGCCACTTTAATGACATCTTCTTGGTACACCATGACGCCATAGGTTTCGGGCATGATGCTTTGCATGACAGGATGCGCCAGCTTACGTCGTTCTGGGTCCTTATGGCGTAAAATATATTCGCGCATCATCCCACTCTTTGAAACCCCTGGACGAATGATCGAACTTGCAGCGACAAGCCCTAAATAACTGTCTACTTTCAATTTCTTGAGCAGCATGCGCATAGCAGGCGATTCTACATAAAAACAACCTATGCATTTTGCTTGGCTCACCATGTAATTGATCTTCTTGTCGGTCAAGAGTGGTTGCACATTGTGTATATCGATGTCCGGCGCTTGAGGCCGGTTTTTCTTGATGATGCCTAGGGTATCCTTGATCTTCCCAAGCCCTCGTTGTCCTAATATGTCGTACTTGTACAATCCGACATCTTCTGCGATCACCATATCGAAATGCGTTGTCGGGAATCCTTTAGGAGGCAAGTCTGTAGCAGTGAAATAATGAATGGGTTTTTCCGAGATCAAGATTCCGCCTGCATGAACGCTTAAATGATTGGGAAACCCCATGATGCGTTGTGCATACTTTATGACCAAACTCGATAATTGATCAAGGTCCCTAGCGCTGAACCTTGCACTGCTCAGTTTATCTATCTCATGTTTTGGCAAGCCAAATACCTTGCCCAATTCCCTAACTGCAGCACTGTGCTTAAAGGTATTGTAAGTTGCCAGTAATGCCACTTGCCCTTGAGTGCCAAAACGTTCAAAAATATAGCGCGTTACATCATCACGGTCTCGAGACGAAAAATCGATATCGAAATCTGGAGGATTGGTTCGATAAAGGTTCATGAAGCGTTCAAAATAGAGATCTAGGTCAATGGGGTCGACATCCGTTATTCCCAATAAATAGGCAACAATGCTATTTGCGCCACTGCCACGACCTACATGAAAATAATTCTTGTGTTTTGCGTAACTAATGATATCATGATTGATCAAGAAAAACGACATGAAATCCATTTCTTGTATGAGCTTGAGTTCTTTATCTATCCTGGCCCTTATTTCTGGAGTTATCTTCTTGTAGCGCCTGGGCAAACCCTCTTTGCAGAGTTGTTGCAACTGTAACCTATCGCCTTCAGGACTTCCTGTAAAGGTCTTCCTGTTCTGGTGTTTTCGGTTCTTTGAAAAATCGAACTGGATCGTGCAGCGTTCTACTAATCTTTCAGTGTTGTTTATAACGAAAGGAACGTCCTTGTAATATCCTTTAAGTTGTTCTTCTGAAAGCATTAGGTCTGTTGCTTCGGCTTGGTCGTCAATTGACAATTTGCTTAAAAGCGTCCCCTTGTCCACAGCCCGCAGTAATCTATGTGAATTGAAATCTACCTTGTTCCTGAAGGTTACCGAATGAAGCGCTACCAATCTGTCCTTCTTGTTGATGAGCGTATTGAACCTGAGCTTATTGACATCCTTGATGGAAATGCCAATGAGCTCATTAGGCAGGAAATCTTGTTTGTCCATCCTTAACAACACTTCAAACGGATAAACGATATATGCATCTTGGAACTCTGGTGCTTGATCTGGAATGGGCTGTTTACTATGAAGGTATTGCGACAGAAATGAATTCAACTCCAAGAAGCCTTCATTGTTCTTGGCAATTCCAACGAATTGCTGTTTCCCATCATTCCTGAAATCGATACCTAGAATAGGCCTTACATTATAGCTCGGTGCAAGTCTAATGAAGTTCAGGCAAGCAGATGTGTTGTTAATATCGGTTAGAGCCAATGCCCTTATATTGTTCTGCTGTGCTAACCGAAGCAGTTCCTCTTCAGAGAAAGTACCATATCTAAAACTGTAATATGTATGGCAATTAAGGTACATACTTATTGATGTCTGTGTGCCAATACGATTGGAGGCTCACCATTGAATGGATTCGTAAAACCGCCAATGGATCTAGCACCAAGGGTACCAGCTCTCATGATGCTACGGCTGCCATAACGATTACGAATAGTGTCCATGGCTTGGTAGAGGTTCACGGTCTTGGTCATGTTCTCAAATAAGCTCATCTGGTAGTTGCCATAGGTCAAGCCACTAAACCGAACGCCAACTAACCTTACGAGAAGCCTTCTGTTATAAAGCGTGTTGAACAGCTCCATGACCTGAGGAATGATATTATGGTCTGCAGAGGTATAGGGAATCCTTAACTGCTTGGAATAGGTATTGAAATCGGAATACCTGACCTTCACTGCAATGCATGAGGTCAATTTATCGCCTGCACGAAGCTGGTAGGCCAGCTCCTCGGCCATGGCCCTAATGGTTGTTTTTAGCTTTACGATATCTGTCGTGTCCTTCCCGAAGGTGCGCTCATTAGAAATGGATTTTCGTTCATGATATTCTATAATAGGGCTATTGTCCTCTCCATTTGCGCGATGCCAAATCATCTTTCCGTTCTTTCCGAATACGGCCATGAGCATCTCGATGGGCATTTCCTGAACAGTAATGACCCGCTTGATTCCCAAATTGCAGAACGTCTGATAGGTCTTATCTCCGACCATAGGGATCTTTTTTATGGACAGTGGTGCCAAGAACGGTTTTTCGAACCCCGAATCGATCTTGAGTTGGTTGTTGGGTTTAGCCTCATTGGTAGCCACCTTAGAGACTGTCTTGTTTACAGACAGCCCGAAAGAGATCGGCAAGCCTGTTTCATTGATGATGGTCGTTCGCAATTCTGAAGAGAATTTATACGAACCAAAGAACTTGTCCATTCCTGTGAGGTCAGCATAAAATTCGTCAACACTGGATTTTTCAAGTACAGGCACTCTCTCTTTCAGGATATCGGTGACCATCTTCGAATATTTGGTATACGTACCTGCATTGCCTCGAATAACTATGGCCTCTGGGCATAACAGTCGTGCCATCTTCATGGGCATGCCAGAATGCGTCCCAAAACGACGTGCTTCATAACTCGCAGCAGATACCACGCCTCTATCTCCTGTACCACCAACAAGTATCGGTTTTCCGTTCAAGCGGCTGTCCAAAAGTCGTTCAACGGATACAAAGAACGTATCTAGGTCAAGATGTAAAATGGTGCGTTTCATTAATGCAATATTGAATCTATAAAATTATGGAATATTTCCAAATTATTGGAATATTTCCAAATATTTATGAACAATATGCTACGCTTTAAAGAGAGGCAAGTAGAAACAGGAAACTAGCTTTTGTAGGTTGACTTGAGTTGGTCTATCATTTCTTTGGAGATGGCATCCAGATCGTATTTGGGCATCCAATCCCAATCATTGCGAGCTTCGGAATCATCGATGCTCTTTGGCCAAGAATCAGCAATGGCCTGCCTGAAATCTGGCTTGTAGGTAATCTTGAAATCCGGTATTAATGCTTTTATGGAATCTGCAATTTGCTGAGGCGTGAAGCTAATTGCTGCCAAATTATAGGATGACCTGATCTTGATGCTTTCAGGCTCTGATTCCATAATGCCAATCGTTGCATCAATGGCATCATCCATGAACATCATTGGTAATTCGGTGTCTTCAGACAAAAAACATTCATAGGCCTTTTCCGTTATCGCTTTATGATAGATCTCTACGGCATAGTCGGTCGTACCTCCTCCTGGCATGGTCTTCCAACTAATGATTCCTGGGTAACGCAGGCTCCTGACATCTACATCATGCTTGAGGTGATAATACTCGCACCAACGCTCTCCCACTTCCTTGGTAATTCCATATACTGTAGTCGGTTCCATTATAGTACGCTGTGGCGTGTTGACCTGCGGTGTTGTTGGGCCAAAAACAGCAATACTCGAAGGCCAGAATATCTTATTTATGATACCTTCCTTGGCCAAATTCAATACATTGAACAAGGACTCCGTATTCAAGTTCCAGGCCTTTTCAGGAAACTTCTCACCTGTAGCGCTTAAAAGCGCAGCCATAA
>JABDMQ010000080.1 GCA_013001365.1 Flavobacteriaceae bacterium | reverse complement strand
TTCATCCAGCATTAAGAATCTTTCTTTATGGAATCCCAACATTCTTGGCAATTTACTATTTCAACAACAATGTTATTGATAAAGACAACTTATTCAGGAATGAGGCAATCCCGTTTTGGCTCTTGATATTAGGCGTGATTTCACAGATCGTCTTTACTTGTAGATTCATTTTCCAATGGTTGTATTCTGAGCGAATCAAAAAATCAGCTCTTCCAACAGGTTTCTGGATCCTTAGTCTTATTGGTTCAATACTTATCCTTATCTATGCCATTTTTAGAAGAGACCCTGTTCTCTTCATTGGGCATATTCTGGGAGCTATCATTTATATTAGAAACTTGATTTTACTACATTTCCAAGATGCTAGATAAACTTAGTCAGAAGCCAATATTGACAATCATTTTTGTTGTCGGTCTTATGTTACTTATCAACATCGATGTTCTTCAGGTGAGTATCATGGAAGCAAGGAATTTCATCACGGCTCGAGAAATGGTTATTGACGGCAACTGGATTATGACCACCATGAATGGAGAGCCACGTTACCAAAAGCCGCCTTTGCCTACTTGGTTAACGGCAATTTCTTCAATGATCTTCGGACTAAAAAGTCTTTTCGGATTAAGGCTACCAGCAGTAATCATGATTATGGTTGTCGGTATTTATGGTTATCTGTTTTCTAGGAAATTACTCAAGAATCACAAGCATGCCTTCGTCAATGCACTGATAATGATTACGTCATTCTATGTCATAGCCATTATCGTAGAAGCGCCATGGGATATTTTTGCTCACGGATTCACACTTATTGCCTGTTATTATCTGTTACTGTTATTCGGAAATGAATCCAAATACTGGAAGAATGCTATCCTTGCTGGAATTTTCATTGGATGTTCCATTTTAAGTAAGGCACCTGTTTCAGTTTATGCATTATTGCTTCCTTTTTTGATCTCTTATGGAATTACATATAAATACAAAGGTTTCAAGAGAAAGGCTTTAGCAGTAGTATCCCTTATTATCGTCGCCTTGTTATTCGGCGGTTGGTGGTTTCTTTACGTGCGTTCGAACGACCCAGAAACCTTTATGGCCATGGCCAATAAGGAAACTGGAAATTGGTCTAGCTACAACGTGCGTCCGTTCTATTACTATTGGAGTTTCTTCACACAGAGCGGGCTGTGGACCATTCCTGCATTTATATCCCTGTTGTATCCATATCTTAAGTCAAGGGTTAAAAATGCCAAGGCCTATCAATTGACATTATTCTGGACTATTATTTCATTGATATTGCTCTCTATCATACCCGAAAAGAAATCACGATACCTAATGCCACTATTAATCCCATTGGCACTAAATACTGGATTCTACATTAATTATTTGATCGATCAGTTCAAAGACCTGAAAAGCAAAGTAGAGACCTTTCCAGTATATTTTAATTTCGGACTTATAGGATTGATTGCTTTTTTATTTCCGCTTACATTAATCTACATGAATGAGTTTTTACAAGACCAATACTTAATTTGGTTCTTTGTCGCTTCAGTAGTAATTTGCATAATTGGTATTGCACTTCTTTTTCAATTAAGGCGCAAGCGTTTGGACAATGTTTTCTTGTTAACAGTAGGTTTCATGGTAAGTGCCTTTATATTTATCCTTCCATTAACCAAATCACTTTACAGTACGAATTATAATCCAATATTGAATTTGAAGAACCTTACTGACAAAAACGACATAAAAGTTTATAGTCTAGGCGGTGTTTCACCAGAAACCATTTGGCAATTTGGTGATAAGATTCAACCACTAACCATAAATAATTTGCTAAAGGGCCAAATAGAAGGATCTCAATTCAGCATATTGACGAATTCAATTAATTCTAAAAAATTAAAAGCTTTAGATAAAACATATACGATAGTTAAAGAAGCAGAATATGATCTAAATATCGTTAATAAGGATTCTAGGCAGTATAGAGATCGATTAGTCAGTCATTATTTCGAGCTTACGAAGAAATGAATCGTTTTTCCAGATAGGCCTTGAGCTTGAAGAACATGAAACCAGAAATCGCACCGAAAGCCATACCACTTACAATATCTAATGGATAATGTACCCCTATATAAATACGACTATACGCCATAAGTGACGCCCAAAAAAGTAATATGAAAACCAGATATTTAAAATGAGGTTTTAATATTAGCCCAGCAAAAACGGCAATTGCCATTGAATTTGACGAATGACCGGAAAAGAAACCATAGGTGCCGCAATAATCCTTCACCATTCTCATGACGCCACTTAACTCCTCTTCACGGCAAGGTCTGAGACGTTCAAAACCATCTTTGAAAAGATTCGTAACCTGATCTGTAAAAGCAATCATGGCCAAGGCTGTTATGGCGATGATCAAGAATACTTTTTTACCCAATTTCCGATACATCAAAATAAGTAACAGTAAGTAGAAAGGAATCCAATGAACTTTGTTGGTATAGGCCATCCAAAATCCATCCCAAGAAGAATTCCCTAAGTTATTGAGGAAAAGGAAAAGTTGCTTATCGTATTCTAGAATTGTTTCAATCATGCTCATTGCTCATACCGAGATACTTCTCGATCATAAAAATCGTAGGCCTCTTTCATTAGTTGGCTAGCTTCAGATTCTAATTCCTTTTGATCATGTTGGTCAAAATCTTCCAACCATTGTACCTCATCATTTTCAAGATTCAAAATAAACCGGGGAAAATCTGTATGAATAATGAATTGGGCATCAGGGAAGTCTGTATTATCTCCTAAGATGAACTTCGGGAATTCCATTTTATGTATGTTTTAGTTTGATCATTCGTTTTGTAAGGTAATCGAATCGAATATACAACAATATTGCGGCTGCGGTCAATCCAGCAAGTAGTCCTAGCCAAATGCCAAAGCTACCATAAGTATCTTCTTTTCCTAGGTACCAACTAATTGGAAAACCTATCAACCAATAGGAAATGAATGTAATAACAGTTGGTATGAAAACATCTTGCATACCTCTTAAAGCCCCAAGGACTACGACTTGGATTCCATCCGATATTTGAAAGATAGCTGCTGCCAGCAACAATTTTGCAGCAATTCCGATCACTACCATATTATCAGCATAATTCTTCACTTCATTTAAATCAACATAGATCTTTGGAAGATCGTGGCGCAATAATAAAAAGAAAATAGCAAAGACAACTTCAATAATGAATGTTAGCAGGAAAATTGAGAATGCTATCCGTCTGAGGTCCTTGAAATTCCGGAGACCTTTTTGATTTCCAACGCGTATCATACTTGCGACACTAAGACCCATAGCTACCATGAATGTCATCGAAGCAAGGTTGAGTGCAATCTGATTCGCCGCTTGTGGATTTTTTCCGAGTAGTCCACTAAGCCAAATTGCGGCTGTAAAAATAGCAACTTCAAAAAACATTTGCATGGCACTGGGAAAGCCAAGATTTACAACTTTTTTTATCATCCTGTTTTCAAGAACAAGGAATTTTATATTGCTTACATATTCCTTGGATCTATTATTCCCTTTCAAGAGATACCAAAGGAACAGCACCATGATTATCCTTGAAGCCAAAGTGCCGTAAGCTGCACCAACAATGCCTAATTCCGGAAAGCCAAACTTTCCAAAAATGAGAAGGTAATTCAATACAACATTGGCAACATTTGCCAAAAGGGTTGCATACATGGGGTATTTGGTCATTGAAAGCCCATCACTGAATTGTTTGAATGCTTGGAATATGATTAAGGGAATCAATGAGGCGGCGACCAAATTCAAATACGGAATGGCCAATTGCACCACCTCTTTAGGTTGCTTCATGAAATGCAGAAGTGGTTCTGCAGTAAATACCATCAAGAACAGACTTACACCCAGAACAGTACATAAAAACAGCCCATGTTTGAATGCTGATTTCCCTGATTCGAAATTATTTTCACCATCTGCCTCAGCCACTAGTGGCGTTATCGCTGTTGAAAACCCTATTCCTAGGGACATTGCGATGAACATAAAGCTGTTGCCCAACGAAACTGCAGCCAGTTCTGCCGTACCCAACTGACCCACCATGACATTATCAATGAACTGCACAAAGGTATGTCCCAACATGCCAAGCATGACGGGCGCTGCGAGCTTCCAGTTATATCGGAATTCCTTGGTGTATTGTGTTAATTGCACTTCGTGATTAAATGATCGCAAAGGTATGTCTTACTTATCGATAAAACCAATAATCAATGCTATTACCAATAGTTAATAACTTGTTGATAAGTTGTCCTAACTTTCTTACAATGAACTTATTGAAAATATCTACTTTTAACTCACGTACTAAAGGTATAGAAGACATTTTGCTATTAATGATGTCTGAATAATTCTACTGCAATGAATTTTTACTTTTGTGCAAATGAAACATTTAGACTTTTACTTTTAGAGGGATTTAAAAATATTGTTGTTGAAGATGTTTCAAAA
>JABDMQ010000062.1 GCA_013001365.1 Flavobacteriaceae bacterium | reverse complement strand
CTACTCGGCACACCACCCAATGGATGCTCCTTGAAGTGTTTAAGGGTTGATTTGCTGATTGCATCCCAGCCTATATTGGCTTCAAAAGTGCCATCATCCACGTTCCAGGTCAAAGCGACATGGTCTTCTGTCACCCAATTCTTTTTCCAGCAATCATAATCACGGGAGAAGAAACATTCGGTTTCACTTTTAATAACGGCCATGATAGCATCCAGCTCTTTGTCCACATCAAGACTTGAGACATCATTCATCGCTATTTGATCCGATTTAATTGAGCTTTCGGTCGTTGTTTTCTTGCAATTGACAAAAGCAATAGTGCTAACTGCCAATCCGATAATTAGTAATTTTTTCATTGGTTCTATTTTTTGATTAAAAATGTGTTATGCTGTAAGTTGCTTGATGAAATTCTCATGATTCCAATAAATGGAGATGTCATTTATAAAGCCCTTATCGTCCATTTTAAATATGAAAATATGGTCTTCCTCAAAGGCATGTCCTTTCGTCTTCAGATCTCCGAAGTCTTTCTCCTGCTTTCCATGAATGGTGACTTCGCATCGAATGCTATCATTTTCCTTAATCACAGCATTAATGGTATTGTCAAGAGAAGGAAAACTATCGATAAGGGATACCCATATGGCCTTTCCAACTTCGTGAACATTGCCTTTTCCCTGTTGGCCCAAAGGATTGAATGCGATTTGACAATCCTTGGAACAGTTGGCAAGCATGCTTTTAACGCTTTGATCCTGGTAGGCCTTCATGAATTCAACACTTCGGTTCTTCCATGCAATGAATAGTGGGTCTTGTTGATTCTTGTGCTTTAGCGCTTCCATAATAGTTGTTTTTAATTATGGAATAAAGATAAATAGAGTAAAAAGTGTAAAATTGTAAAAATGCGACAATCCTGTTTATCAGGAATTTAGATGGAGTCGCTTCTCTACAATGGCCATACGATCGACATGATAAGCAAGTTCGTTATTGGTCTTGGCATATTTACGTGGTGTTCTTCCGGAAAAGTATTTGAAGTCCTTAATGAAATGACTTTGATCGTAATAGCCTCCTTGATGGAGGACATCCATTAAATCGGCTTCACGGTCACCTGCCATAAGTGAGCAACAGAAACTAAATCTTCGGATCTTGGCATACATTTTAGGGCTTACGCCTACCTCTTCAAGGAACTTTCGCTCAAAATTGCGCCTGCTCATTGGGATATCGCATAAATGCTCCGTGACGTTGGTTTTTCCCTTGTCGCTAAATATCTTACTAGCGGCTTCTTGGATGATGGAATCGTCTTTGTTGGCTGTTGTAAATAAGTCTTCTGTAATCGCTATTAGGCTATCAAGTCGGGCTTCAAGATTTTTTGCATTAAGTATTGGTGCAAGGCGTTTGGAGCAAAAATCAGGAGATACTTCTGTAAAGTCCAAGCGTTCATCCGTTAAGCTGAACATGGGAATCTCAAATAGCTTATAAAGTGCTCCTGGCTTTAAAGCAACGCCTATTATACCAATTTTACCATCGAAATGAAGTGTGTAATTCTGAATGGACTGTCCATTGATGAAGCAGGAGGGAACTTCAAGGTCATCATACTTCTGATTCGAGATCCTATATGGCGATCCATAATTATAGACTATGGCCTCACAGGCATTTGGCGGACTCTCAATATCAAGTTTTATAGGACCATCACTTTCCCAGCTGAAGTAACATTCTATGAATGTCTCCAATTCTTTCTGGACCGGATATTTGCGATAGCTCATCATGGCGCATTAATGCTTTAGTGATAGTTCTGCCTATGTGTATTGGACTATGACATACCCTTAAATTTAAGGAATTTTGATGTTATTCAACAGAAAACTCACTATTGGCTTTATCCATGCATTGCTCTTTTATTTATTAATCTAACGTAAATTCTAAGGTAGTTTTCAATTTCCTATCTTTATAAGACCAACTGCGCTGCATTTAGCATCTTAAATCAATCTAAATAGATGGATAAATTCTTCAATTCAACGTTCGACGCTTTAACCAATGTCGTTCCGGGATCCGTAATAATCGCCATTATCATATTGTTCGATCCCAGTTTAGCGACTATTGATGATGTCATTGCCAAACTGAATGAAATTAAATTCGGTAGCGCAACAATCCTCGTCTTTATATCGTATGTCCTTGGGTTCATTATCTCTCCTATAGGAAAATTATTGTATCAGAAAATCGGATTCAAGATATGGCCTATGACTGCAGATAAAGGACCATATATTTCAATCTCAGATAAATTCATACTTGTTAGAGAATATAGTCCTAGTAATTTCAAGTACATCGAGTCATGGAATATGTTCTGCAACCTCTCGCATAATTTGGCAGTGGGCATGTTAGTGCTGTTCGTTGCTAGTGTGTTAAGGTTGATCTTGGTTGATGGTGCTAGCATTAAGGTGTTTGGGGTTATTGCACTTATAGCGATTATTGCATTTTTCATTCTTCTGAAACGCGCCGTTGTTTTCAGGATCTGGGCCATGAACGACTTGAACGCTGCCATCGACAGGTTAGAACTTGTGCAAAAAGCGGAACAAGGTAAGAGTTAAACGCTTTTGATCAATTCGTGAATAATGTATAGAGCTCATTCCCCAATAAATACCCACATCCCAATACCAAAGGATACCCAATAAACAACCACAGGTAATCCAAAATACTGACTTCGTTGAGTCCTGAAGGGCCCCAATCCTTTAATTGCTGAAGGAATTCGTACCAAGACATGATCCCGAGCTTGCCGATGATGAAATTCGCAAGAATGGCAATGACCAATATGCAGAGTCCAATGATGTATAATTTAAGCATGTCTC
>JABDMQ010000052.1 GCA_013001365.1 Flavobacteriaceae bacterium | reverse complement strand
AAGGTCTTTGTCATTAAGGAATTCTCTCTTCCACAATACATCCGGGAGATACCAAGCAACCTTAAGTTCTAAGAAATCTTCCAAACAGTTTTTGGTGACATTAGTTCTTTTTTCTTTCCATGATATTTTTGTTGGATCTTCCTTGAACATGGCAGTTTTCGATATAACTGCATCGAAACCAGAATTAGTGATCTCTCTTACTTTTTCTTTGAGGAAACTAGAATCCATGATATCATCGCTATCGAACCAATTAATGAAAACACCTTTCGAAAGATCAAATCCGTAATTCCTACAGGCATTAGCTCCTTTTTTTCGATTCTCGGGCCTTTTATATATACTGAAACGATTGTCTTGGGAAATGAATTCCTTTACATATTCGTATGAGCCATCATCTGAATGATCGTCCACAATTATGCATTCCCAATTATTATAAGATTGTTTGCTAATGCTTGATAGCGTTTCTCCTATCAAGTGCCTTCGATTGTACATCGGAATGATTATGCTAACCAAATCGTTATACATCGCCTTTATAGATTTGAATTAGTTTGTTGGTTATTCGTTCAAAATCATGATTATCCTCAACATATTTACGACCATTCTTGCCAAACTCATTCCACATTTGCTTTGATTCGATCATTTTTGACAAAGCCATGGTCAAATCATTAACTGTTGGGTCAGCTGTATAACCATGAATTCCGTCCTTGACTATGTCAAGAATGGACCCTACATTTGAGGAAACTATAGGCAATCCACATGCCTGTGCTTCTAAAATAACTGTTGGCAAAGATTCTGCTTTGCTTGACAACAGGAAGAAATCTGATTTCTGCAACATATTCCTTACTTCTGTACTAGATTTTTTTCCAGCAAGAGTTATATTATTATTAAGGTGAAGACGAATAATTAATTCATTCAACTCTTCATATTCAGGACCTTCACCGATTATAGTCAAGTGAATTTCTTGCTCAGTGAACTCCTTCAATATATTCTTGATACTTTTGATTGCAAGATCGAATGCCTTTTCATCAGTCAAGCGACCTACTGATATAATTTGGATTGTGTCCAACGAATTGTCTTTTTTATCTGAGGGTTTAAAAAATTCAATATCTATTCCATTATTCAAATCAAGAATTTGATCATGTTTAAACCCAAAATTCATGAGATTCTGCCGATTATATTTAGAGATGGAAAGAATACTATCCGCTTGATCGATCAACAAATCGTAATACGAATTATCTTCGCTTATACCTTTGCGTATATCAAAACCATGAAAAGTTGTAATCAACTTGAACGGAAGACCAATACTTTTTAAATAAGCCGCTTCCATTCCGTTATTGCCAAAATGCGCATGTATGACGTCTGGGTTCTCTTTTAATATGAAATGAGTCTGATAGAATAATCTAAGATTCATACTAGTTCTTTTGAATCTCAAGAAATTCAATGACCGGAGATAGAATTTACTATTAGCTGTGAGTAAGTTAGCTATAAGAATGGATAACATTCTTGAAAGCCTTAAGAACCAATTTCTCGGTAGAATTGAATCCTTCTTTATAGTTCTCTGCATCAGAGAATATTTTACCAATCCTTTTATAGAAGATACGTCGCTGTTTTTATAGGAAGTAAAGATGGTTACATCAATATGATTATTTAATATGCCAATAATCTGATCCCTTATAAAGGTTTCAGATACAGCTGGAAATTGATTCAACCAAAAAACAACTTTCATTCCTCCAGTAATAATCTGTTCAATTTCTTTATGTTCACTCTCATATTGTTGTTCTCCACTACATGATCGAACTGCTTTGAAGAAATAGAATTGGCCAATTCTTCTGTCGTTAGAACATCAATTGTTGAGTTTACAAAGAATTTAAGATTCTTAAAATGCGGAAAAACACTTTCAATAGAATTTATTTCAGGGTTATGGCCAATATAAAAATCCCAGAAAAGAATAGGAACTCCTGTCAAGCATGCGTCTAGACCAGCATAACCAGCAGGTCTATGCTTATAACCTTGAAACCAAATAACGTCTATATTATCTTTATTGATTGTTTCTTTGATGTTCTCTTGATGTCCTCGAAAATAGACTTTATCCTTAATGTCCAAATGGTTCAAATACCTATCATATCCAGCAACTTTGTAATCACCAGCACCGAAAATATGCAACTCAACATCTGGTAATTCATCAAGAAGCAACTGATAAGCATAAAAGAAAGGATCTAAAGGCTTAGCCTTGTTAAGCCGAGTGAATATCCCTATTTTCTTTTTCGTCTTGTCTTTTGAGAAATTCCATTGCCTATAGGACTCTTCGACCTTAAAACTTAGTGGCAAAGAGATATGCTTGTAATCCTTAAATCCTTCGAACTCGAAGTCTATTTGGGTTGTGTCATCAAATCCACTTACAAATGTGTACTTGAGATTCTTGTCGAAATCCCTGTATTTCTCACCTTGAAATCTAGCCGACATTATAAAAATTATTATACGATCGAAATGATCTTGCGGAATGAACCGAGACAAAGTTTTGTATACATATTCTCCCATAAAGCAAATTGACGAGTATTCTTCAATCAATTCTAAGAACCGTTTCTTGTTTTTCTGCACCTTGAAACTCAATCCAGATTTTTCAAATGCCTTGGCCAACCTTCCTCTTTTAAGATCTAAGACGTCGTTCAAGAATAGGATATTTGTTCCATTGTCTAAATGTCTACGGTAGAAGTAATCTGGAAACGATTTTGATGCATTTAGATCAGATAAACAAAGAATATCAAAATCCAATATTTCTTTGTCTATTGCTAGATCAATTTCGTACATCTGACGTTCAGCTCCGCCATGGTGAAAATCGGAAACAATGAACAATAATCTCTTATTCATTAAAAAACCTCTTTATACTATCCACAATAAATTCAACTTCACTTATTTCAAGCTCATAATACATTGGTAATCTCAGAAGCGTATTAGTATAGCGATCGGCATTAGGTAAATCCCTACCATCATGCTTATCTCTATAAAATGGTGATCCATGTAATGAAATATAATGAAAAACGGCATTAATACCATCATTCTTCAAAAACTCAATCATAGCATTTCTTTGTTCTATCGAGGATAGCAAGATATAGAACATATGTGCATTGTTAGTTGCATATTCTGGGATACTTGGAAGGTTTAAAAATCCCTTTTCTTCAAGCGGACCCAATAATTCTTGATAGCGATTCCATATTTTCTTTCGCTTTTCTTGAATAACCTTCAATTGTTCTAATTGAGCATATAAAAATGCTGCTATTACCTCTGAAGGTAAAAATGATGAACCAATGTCCACCCATCCATACTTATCAATCTCACCCCTGAAAAATGCCGAGCGATTGGTTCCTTTTTCCCATATGATCTCAGATCGTTCGTTGAAATATTCATCATTAATTCCCAATAATCCACCTTCACCGGAAATGACGTTTTTTGTCTCATGAAAAGAAAATGTTGACAAATGCCCTATGGAACCCAATGCCTTACCTTTATAATATGAATCAATACTTTGAGCTGCATCTTCAACAATGAATAGATCGTGTTTTCTTGATAATTCCAGAATTGGGTCCATATCGCAAGCAATTCCTGCGTAGTGAACAACGACAATTGCCTTGGTCTTAGAAGTAATTAATTCCTCGATGAGCGAAACATCTAAATTTGGATTGTACTGAGAAGAATCCGCAAATACAATGGAAGCCCCTCTTAATACAAATGCATTGGCCGTAGAGACAAAAGTGTAGGACGGCATAATAACCTCATCTCCTTCTTCTACGTTCAAAAGAATAGCCGCCATCTCCAGTGCATCTGTGCAACTTGTGGTAAGTAGTGCCTTTTGAATGCCATAATTCCTTTCAAAAAAAGCATGGCATTTCTTTGTGAACATACCGTTTCCAGAAATTTTCCCTGAGGCTACGGCTTCACTGATATATTTTGTCTCTTTTCCAGTTAAAAAAGGCTTATTGAATCCTATTTTCATTCAATTGGCTTTTCCTTTTTAACATAGTGAAGAAAAAACGATGTCATTAGGTGTGGTTTTTGCTATAATCATTACTTGTAACGATAACAAATATAGCTTTTTTAGCGGTATCAATTCCTTTCTAAAAGAGCAATGCCGAACCCAGCTCGTCCATAGCCATTTCCATTATATAGCATATATCTATTACTATTAAAATCAAATACACAAGGATAACTTATCATTTCTGAATCCCAGCCTTTTGAAGATACATCTATCCCTACTTCATCATCCTTTCTCATCCATTTTTTACCATCCAACGACTCCGCATATCCAATCCTATAGGAGGAAATTTTTCCTCTTCCCCGATAAGAATACCACATTCTATAAAGGTCTTCATCCTTAATCACCCAAGGTTTTGAAAGAGCGTATTCGTTTTCGTGCAACAAGTCAATTATGACTTCATTCTTTCGATTCCAGTTAATCGCATCCGTAGATTCAGCATATTTTATGACATGGTTCATATCAGACTGGTCCTTGCCCCAGGAAAGATTGGAACCATACCACATGCGATACAACCCGTTTTCGAATAAAATACAAGGATAAGATATTGAATATGGGTCTTCGTGACTTCTGTCCAGAACTGGAGCATTACTGCTCTTTTCAAATTTTCCTGTGTCCTTGTTGAGAATAGCAAGACCAATGCTGTTCATCCAAGGTACTGTTACTTTAAGATTCCAGCCTAAATAATATAGGAATGTTCTTTCGTTAACTTCTTGAAAACATCCCATAACAACTCCCGAATCATCAAACAATCCTAGACTACCTGGCTCAAGCACGGGATTCTCAGAAATATTCAAGACCTTGTAATCATCCTCGAAATCAACATCAACATATGCTATATGACTTC
>JABDMQ010000043.1 GCA_013001365.1 Flavobacteriaceae bacterium | reverse complement strand
GACCTATATTCAAGATTCATAAATGGGTGCCTTGGTTTGGGCTAATTTCGTCTGTATTTGCCATGTTCATTATCAATCCTACAATAAGCTTAATTTCTATTGTAATTGTTTTAATGGTTTATTGGTATTTATCACGTCAGAATTTGGAAACTCCTTTTGAGGATGTACGTTCGGGACTTTTTGTTTCGTTTGCGGAATGGGCAGCCAAGCATACTTGGGGCATGAAGAAAATGCAACAGCGCGCCTGGAAAGCCAATCTAATGGTTCCAGTACGAGATGTCAACGGTTTAAGAGGTACTTTTGAATTCTTACGTAATATTGCTAGGCCAAAAGGGTCCATAAAATTACTAGGCATTGAGCCTTTTACAGAACAGAGTATCTTGGCCAGACAACTTGAGGAAATTTCAGCTTCCTTTAGGCATAAAGGTGTTTTTTCATCGTCAACTGTAATTCACACTAAAGAATTCGCCAACGGGATCAACTATGGAAGTCAGGCATTGCAAGGAGCTTTTTTCAGGCCTAATATCCTATTCTTGAATTTACAGGATCATGACGACTATGAGAATGAGTTGAAACCAGTAATGAAGGAATCCATCCGTTTGGAAATTGGCATTCTTCTATTCAATTTACATACCTCTGCCCTATTAGGACAACGTAATACCATAAATGTTTGGGTAAGTAACCGAAAAGGAAACTGGCAACTTGAAGGATGGGATATCGGCAATTTGGATCTCTCGATTTTAGTGGCCTATAAACTCAAGATGAATTGGGATGCACGTATTCGATTAATAACTGTGGTTGACAATGCTAAAGAAGAGGCCAATGCCAAGAATTTCTTGAAGACCTTGATCAGCCTCGCACGGTTACCACAGACAATGACCGAAGTTTATATAGGCACCTTCATAGAAATGGTTCGAAAAGCACCTCCGGCAGACCTGAATATCTTTGGAATGAAGGATACATTGCCTTACGACTTTATAAAGGATATGTCTCAAAAAACAAGTAGCAGTTGTTTATTTGTCCGTGATTCTGGGCATGAAAGCATTTTGGCATAAAGGCAGAAATTAATGCACACCTCTGCAATTACCTTCCAACGTCACCTTTATCCTGTCTATTTCGTTAGCTCCAGATGGTAATTCTTCAAAAGTCAATCCTTCATAATCATTGGCCGCTTTCCATGATGAAATGGTCTCACTAAAGAACTGAGACGCCGAGACTTCTGTTTCGTAAACAAAAAGATCGAAGGATTCGCCTTTATCACCACCGAATCTTGTGACGACTTGCCATTTACCATTCTCTTTATAGGACGTATTGGTGTAGTCTGACTGCGGATAATATCTTCCGTCCGAAGGCCTTAAGAGAACCCAAATGTCTTTTTCATGCGCCTCAGGATGCACACCCATAGTAAGGATGCGGCATCCCACAGCATCACCGTCAACCGGAGAAATGACCTGTACCTCGGTTACAGGGTATTCGACCTCTAATTTATTTCCGGTATCGAAGGTTTCAATAACAGCCATAGGCCTCATGGAGCCATAACCGAAACCTCCGTAAAAAAGCAAAACTACGCCGACGACCCCAAGCGCTATCTTTAATGTAGAATTCTCCTTGTACAATATCGCTATCAATAGAAATATTGCACCTACAATAACCGAAATTAATACACTCGTAAGCATTTCTAAATAATTTTGAATTTAAAACAGTTTTTTCTAAGAATGATCTTTACTAAGATAAGGAATATTCGAGTATTATGCTAATCGTGAAGAGTCGTTAAGAGACTATGGCCTAGGAGTGATAAAGCATCATCTCTCATTTCTAAAAAGAACTCAAAACCTATGACAATAATCTAGCATGCAGAAATTTTTATACTGTTCAAGAGATATTTATGTATGTTGCAATCGATACTTGGATGGACGCACGCCATACTTCTCTCGAAAACATTGGGCAAAGTAGTTAGGACTATTGAATCCTGTTTTATTTGCAATTACCGAAATACTGTCACTATGATCGTGCAAAAATACCAATGCTTTGTGAAGCCTGAATTCTTTAATGAATTTATTTGGTGATTTTCCACTCAAGTTCTTGAGTCTCCTATATATTTGAGAATAGGTATATCCTAAAGACTTGGATATTGAAGTCCAATTGAAATCACTTCTCATCCAGTTTAATTCCAATTGATTCATGATTTGAGTCAAGAATGTTACTTCGTTTAGTGTCAAGGTCCGAATCAGTTGTCCATCAATGGCGGCATGCTCGTTACTATTTTCATACGATTCCTTTACTTTTGTCGAAATCACCAGCTGCTCTTTTACTATTTCACACATTCTTGTGGCCAAGATCAAATCTTCTTCATTCAATTCCTTAGATATCGTCATCCCTATGTTCAAACGTCTGCTAAAAGCCTCATGCTTAGGAGTTACATACTTGAACTTATATTGGATTTCCAAAGCACATTGCACAGTATCTGTCACCGATGAGAAGACCACGAGGTAGTTGTTGTTGTCTTTGCTCTTAATAGTTCCATTGAATTTCCTTAAGGTCTTTGATACACTAGCATGAAACTTTTGGGTGAAGATGCTATATTGGGAAGCCTCCACCCTTGAAAGGAAATCGCTGATTTCGATGACCATTATGACCATACTGTTATATTTCCAATCAAGTTAGTGAATTATTGGTTGTATGTCAATCTGGAATCATGAAAGTTAACAGTGAGAATACATTATGCCACTGCAAATCACAAACTAATAAACTGGTTGTAGTGATCATACCGTTCAAAGATCTGTTGGATGTAATTAACCGGCTCTGAGCCCCGAACAAAGCCATATTTAATAAAGGACTTACTATAATTCTTTGGTAAGCTTAGATCAAGAATCGCTTTTTCAACATGACCTGACCATATTGTTGAATCCAGCCCATCTTCAGACGCTAGACGTTGGGCATCCTTTACATGACCATACCCACAATTATAGGAAGCCATAGCAAATTTTATTCTTTCATAATCATCAACAATGTCAGAAAAGCGATTATACATCTGGGCCAAATACGACGTTCCTCCTCTAATGCTTTCTTCAGGATCAGAAATGTCCTTTATGTTCAGTTCGCTTGCAGTAGCTGGCATGACTTGCATCAAACCTGCTGCACCAGCCCAGGATTGGGCACCTGGATCGAATCGCGATTCTTGATATACCAGTGATGCCAATAGTCGCCAATCCCATCCAAGATTTTTTGCGTACTTCTTAATGATCTGGTCGTATTTACTGATCTGATTGTTCTTTAAACTATAGTACTCGCTTTTCGTCCGTCGGTTGAAAGAGCGTTTGTTCTTGAAATACTTGTTGTAAACAACATTGAATCCAGTCGTTTTCCTCTGAGATTTTATCCACTTGTTAACAACTCTTCGGAACTTCTTGGCCTTCTTACGAGTAACCCATGCTATGCGTTGTGAAAAAGAAATTGGGACATCAATTTTCAATATAGGGTTGTATGCGGCATTTATTCGTGCCAAATTCTCATCAGCAATAGTATACTTGATCTTGCCTTTTGCTACCATGTCTATGATCTCTCCGGTACTTAATTGACTGCTAAGAGTATCGATGACTATATCGCCCCCAATTTCATTGGAAAGACTCATTAGCCGCTCGTAATAGGCTGAATTCCTGCGGATGGAAACCGTGTCGTCTATTAATTCGATGGGGTCATGAATGAGTTGCCTCTGCAGTTCTTTCCATGATATGTTCCTGAAATTATCTGGTTTCTTCTGGACGAGCACCTGTCGAGTAAGGTATAAATACTCCGTGAAATCGACTTCCCATTTTCGCTGATTCGTAATGGTCATACCATGTGCAATTAAGTCTACATCTCCTCTGTTAAGCACTTCGAATTCAGAATCCAGGTCATCGGAAACTACAAGTTCCAATTTTAGTTCAAGATCGTCTGCAAGACGTTTAAGGAGTTCATATTCAAATCCCATGGCTTGACCCTTATAAAGGAAATAGCTAGTACTGCTGTACACCACTAATGCCCGAAGAATACCATCTTTCTTGATATCGTCCAAGTCGCGATCAACAGAGGCTTCAACAATGGGATTTACGCTAGATGAATTTTTCCCTCCAGATCCTTGCTTTTGACAGGAAATTAGAACAAGGATAAATAGGAAGATGATATAAGGTATGCAGCGATTCATCACCTAAATATAGAAAATTTGATTCCATTGATAGGTCTTATTTATAAATGGGTGACATTAAATCAGTTATCCAACGACATCCACGTCTCCAACTTTTAAATAACCATTGATCAATCACCAGCAGAAAGATCCTATTTGTTTACAAGGAGCTGTCCATTGATAAATTTGGTAAGCACATATGTGCAAACTCGTGTGCTATAGAATCAAATCCCGAATTCTTTTACAGGCATTATTCACTTTGATTGAAATATATATGATTGCCATAGGTAAATGCCTAAGCAGTGAACCATGGATTGGCGATCCAAAATGAAGCCAGCAGCATA
>JABDMQ010000042.1 GCA_013001365.1 Flavobacteriaceae bacterium | reverse complement strand
CTTAATGGTCATGTTGTTTGGGGAGCGACGGCAATGATGTTAAGCGAGATAAAAGATATACTCAAAGCGTCCCTTTAATAGATCGCTTTTGTTACTTTTGTTTGTCTAACTAATGTATTTATGGGATTATTCAAGGAAAGTCCTTTTGGTCATATCCTATTCCTTAAAAAATGGCTTATCCGGATCTTAGGTCTAATGACCCATCAAAGATTCAGGGGATTCAACGAATTGCAGATAGAAGGTTCTGATGTTATCAGGAATCTTCCAGACACCAATGTGCTTTTCATTTCTAATCACCAGACATATTTTGCAGATGTTGTTGCCATGTTTCATGTATTCAATGCAAGTTTAAGCGGCAGGGACGATTCAATAAAGAACATTGGGTATCTGTGGAATCCTAAGCTCAATATTTATTATGTGGCAGCCAAGGAAACGATGAAGGCAGGACTTCTTCCTAAAATTTTAGCTTATGTAGGTTCAGTAAGTATAGAACGCACTTGGCGAGCAAAGGGAGAAAATGTGAACAGGCAGGTGAAAATGAGTGATATTTCAAACATTGCCAAGGCTTTAGATGATGGTTGGGTCATTACATTTCCTCAAGGTACTACGACACCTTTTAAACCAATCCGAAAAGGGACTGCACATATAATAAAGCAATATAGTCCCATTGTTGTGCCTATTGTAATTGATGGTTTCAGGCGTTCTTTCGATAAGAAGGGTTTGAGGATAAAGAAGAAGAATATTCTTCAATCCATGGAAATCAAGGAACCTCTTGACATTGATTATGAGAATGAAGATATCGCGAGTATCGTTGAGAAAATTGAATATGCGATAGAGCAACATCCATCTTTCCTTAAGGTAATTCCTCAAGAAGAACTTGCAGCACAAGAAGAGCTCAACAAACAAAGAGAATGGTAATCAAGTTTCGAGCTTTTTAAGCTCTTTGTAATTTTGGTTGAGTCGTTTTAGCAGGATGCCATAGATAAGTCTATAGAAACCCCAGATCACCAAACCGAATATTGCAATCGTAAGAAGCAATACAAAGATTATTCCCATCCAGAATCCAAACGCCTCTCCATTAGAATCTAGCTCGGTCAATTGCTGACTGAATTCCGGTGAGTGCGTAATTGTAAAATAGAATGCAATAATTGAGCTAATGGCCAAGAACACTAAATTATAGATTACATAGTAATTCACGATCTTTCGTGTACGCAGGATATTTTTCATGAGTCCTTTGGCAGTATCTACAACAGATATGGAGCGATAGGCAGTATAAAGGAAATATATGAAGATGCAAATTACAGCATAGCTAAATATGTTCAGTCCATAGAACAGGGTATCACTCATTTCCATTTTGTCGAAATTCTCTTTATAGGATTCAGACAAGAATGGAAGTGTGTTCATTAGTATCCAGAACACTAATTCGGCAATACTAATGTAGAATATCCATTTTACCAATGAAGATGATTTCTTCAAGATCATCGGATAGATCTCTTTGGCTGACAGTTGGGGATACTCAGCAGTATCTTTTTGCCAATCTTTCTTCAATAACTCTAATTCATCCATAGCTTTACGGATTTAATATGGTTCTTAATTTTGTTTTCACCCGGTTCATCTTCACTCGTGCATTAACTTCACTGATCCCCATAGTGTTGCTAATTTCCCGATAGCTCTTATCCTCCAGATACAAAAAGACGAGTGCCTTTTCGATGTCATTGAGCTGATGAACAGCCTTGTACAATAATTTCAATTGCTGTTCTTCGGTATCGTCATAGTCCTCTGTCTTGACCTTATAAAGAACATCGTCCATGTTCTGGGTCTTAATGGCACGTTTGCCTTTCCTGTATAGCGTAATTGCTGTATTCAAACTCACACGATACATCCAAGTACTGAATTTAGAATCTCCTCGGAACTTAGGATATGCCTTCCACAACTGAATGGTAATTTCCTGAAAGAGGTCATTATGAGCATCTTGATTATTGGTGTAAAGCCTGCAGACCTTATGCACAATGTTTTGATGCTTCTCTAATTCTTCGACAAATCTATGTTCGAGTTCTTTACTCAATTTCATTTGGTTAGTTAACTATAAGTATCCTAAGAATGGCTAATGTTACAGAATTTCACAACGTTTTTATGCCTGATCGTCATTCAACAAATCCTCTACAAGTTTTGATACACCAAGCGTTGCAGGTTGAGAAATAACCTTTATCCTATCTGAACTCACTATTGATGGTTTAGGGTCAATATAATAAGCTCGTATATCTCTGGGTGCATAATGCATCAAACTGGCTGCTGGATATACTTGCAATGAGGTACCGATAATTATCAAGATTTCAGCTTGCTCACAGATTTTAATGGCTGGCTCGATCATCGGTACATCTTCACCAAACCAAACTATATGTGGCCTAAGTTGGTGTCCTTCATCATCTTTATCGCCAAGGTTAAGGTCGTATTTCCAATTCAGGACCAAGCTAGGATTCGTTGTACTCCTAACCTTCAATAATTCACCATGTAAATGGAGAACATGTTTAGACCCAGCGCGTTCATGAAGGTCATCAACATTTTGTGTAATTATGGTCACTTTGTATTTTTTCTCCAATTCCACCAAGGCATAATGTGCTTGATTAGGATTTACTTGAAGCAACTGCCTGCGCCTTTGGTTATAGAACTCCAATACTAGTTCTGGGTTTTCTTCATAACCTTGCGGTGAGGCCACTTTCATGACATCATGACCTTCCCAAAGGCCGTCAGCGTCCCTGAAGGTCTTAAGTCCACTTTCAGCGCTCATGCCTGCACCAGTCAATACGACAATTGATTTCATTTATCTTTAATGCCTCCTTAAATGTTAAAGTAATGCTAAAATACGACATTTGATCGGCCTTATTGCTTGTCATTCACGTAATTACTATAAGAACAAAGACCAATAATTCAAAAAACAATCTTATGAAAAAATTAATTTTAACAGTATTGATCGTATTGCCCTTCTTGACCTTTACTAGTTGCAATAATGATGATGACAACACGCCAATTTCAGGCCCTTCGAGAACATTTCAACTGAATTCGGTATCGAATCCAGACATTTCAGGAACAGCAAGATTTGTGAGTAATGACGATGGTAGTGTAACCATTGAATTGCGCTTGCTTGGAACTTCAGCAGGAGAAATGCATCCTGCCCATGTACATTACAATTCGGCAATTGAAGGAGGAGGTATAGCTATTACTCTTGATTCTGTCGATGGATCGACCGGAGAAAGTTCAACGACTATTACTCAGTTAGATGATAATACACCAGTTACTTACCAAGAACTGGTAACTTTTGATGGTCATGTAAATGTGCATTTTAGCAGTACCGATCTATTTACTCTGGTTGCACAAGGTGATATTGGTGAAAATGAGCTAACAGGCCAAGACATAACATATCCGCTCAATGAAGTTGGAGCATCAGGAATATCTGGCAATGCTATTTTTTCTGAAAGAGTCAGTGGAGAGACCTTGGTAACAATTTCCCTTAATGGTACGGTTGCGGGGACCGTTCATACAACTCATATCCATGATGGTTCTGTGGCCACGTCGCCAGGTGCTATTGCCATAACTCTTAATACAGTTACTGGATCGTCTGGTTTGTCATTGACCAATGTAGATAGTTTGGATGACAATACACCAATAACGTATAATGAACTTTTAACCTTCGATGGCTACCTCAATATCCATGACGATATGGATCCAATGATCATTGTCGCTCAAGGTGATATTGGACAGAATTACCTTAATTAAGGAATTTACAATTTTTAAAGAAAAGATGAAACCTGACAGCAATGTCAGGTTTTATTATTTTTATGCTATGGTGGATATAGGACTATTGAATTACCTCGAAACGTTTTTGACCGAAAATCGTAAACTGCGATTCGAGGAGGTCTTGTCAAAGCGCACCAAACATTTCACGGTCGCAGTTGAAGATGTATATCAATTGCATAACACCAGTGCCGTAATAAGAAGCTGTGATGTATTTGGGATTCAGGAAATTCATGTTGTAGAAGAACGTAATGTTAAGAAGATCGATAGGGAAATAGCCATGGGAGCACAGAAATGGGTGGATATCCATCGGCACCACAGAATTCAAGATTGCTTAAAAGCGGTTAAATCTAGTGGATACAAAGTCATTGCGACAACTCCTCATGAAGGAAATGTTGAACTTGATGATTTTGATATCAATGAGAAGGCTTGTTTCTTCTTTGGTAACGAGGCAGAAGGACTATCTGACCTAATACTTAAAGAAGCCGATGAGTACTTAAGGATACCGATGGTAGGATTTACCGAGAGCTTGAACATTTCGGTTTCGGCAGCGATCATTTTGCAGTATGTGACCTCTAAACTAAGGAAATCCGATTTAGATTGGCAGTTGACAGAAAACGAAAAGATTGAAAAAAAACTTGATTGGATAAAGAAAACTATCAAAAGCTATGACAAGATCGTAGAGAATTATCGTTCGAGATAAAATCATTACTTTTATAACGCTTCACTCTCAGCTGATCATAGCTTATTTATGTTCCCTTTTACTAATTAATAAAATGTATCATGGAAATACTATTATACATTGTTATAGGTATTATTGTTCTAATCCTAATGTTAGGTATGATAGTACCTAAAACATACAATGTAAGCAGAAGCATTGTGATTGATCGACCAGTTCATGAATCTTTTAGGTATCTAAAGATGATCAAGAACCAGGACAATTGGTCGCCATGGAAACAAAAGGATCCTAATATGAAACAATCTTTTTCAGGAACAGATGGCGAAGTTGGGTTCGTATCTAAATGGGAAGGCAATAAAGATGTTGGTTCCGGTGAGCAGGAATTAAAGAGAATTGTCGAGAATGATGTCATTGAATCAGAACTTCGATTCTTCAAACCCTGGAAATCGCAATCAGATGCATATTTAAAAGTGGATTCTGTCGATAATGGCAAGACCAAGGTAACATGGGGCTTCTCTGGCAATAATAAATTTCCGACCAATATTTTCTTCTTGTTCTTCAATATGGACAAGACCGTGGGAAAAGACTTTGAAGAAGGCTTGGATAGTTTGAAAGTAATACTAGAAAAATAAGGATATGAAAAATAACATTATTCCCTGGGTTGAAATACCTGTAACCGATATGGATAGAGCAAAAGCATTTTACGATAATGTGTTTGGCATTGATATACAAGTTCAAGACTTCCAAGGGACATTGATGGGATGGTTTCCTTATGATGAAAAAAAGACCGGCATTTCTGGTTCCCTGGTCAAGAACGAGGCTTATAATCCCAGTGAGTCGCATGGCGCAGTTGTCTATTTTGACTCGGAGGATATAGATGCTACCTTAGCAAAGGTAGAAGCAAATGGAGGTAGGATTAAAAAAAGTAAGACACAGATAGCACCAAATATAGGCTATATGGGCTTGTTCATTGATTCTGAAGGAAATAGGATTGCACTTTATACTACTGCTTGAGCCTAAAGACGATTACTTCTTCTATTGCGACTCAAGACCTTGTATTCTTCGTAGCAATCACTTATAGCATCAAGGATCTGAAGGTCATTGGCCGTTCTTACGAAATCTGCAGAATAATTACATTCGCTTACAATAAGGTCGAGGTCTACTCGTGGGATATTCAATAATACAGTAAGCATTTCACGATCGAATCGCTGAGCCAACTGATTACGAATTTCATCGTTTTGACGCATTTTCTTCAGCTTTCGTAATTCATTGGGTTTCTTTCCGAAGGCTTTATAAAGAAAGTCTGCTGGATTGAAAATCGCTCCAAGGACCTTGCTCACTGCTCCAGGTTTACTCTGCCCGCCTTCATAACCTGTTGAAGGTAGTCCAGAAATACTATATCGATAGTTGGATCTAATTGGTACTTGGGCAATATCAACCTTTAAATATCCTGTTAGCTTCAATTGGTTCACAACGACTTCTTCCAATGCCAATGCCAGTTCAGTCAATTCTATTTGAGATGTGCCGAACTTTATCCAGTCATTGGTTACCCTCACTATAATGGATTTGACTCCTAAGTATTAAAAGTGCAAGGTGTCGTTGGCCTGTGCTTTTATTTCGAATTCTCCTTTAGAATTCGTGGAGGTTCCAGTTACCTGACTC
>JABDMQ010000037.1 GCA_013001365.1 Flavobacteriaceae bacterium | reverse complement strand
AGAAACATTTCGAGAACCAGAAAGTAGAAATGTTCCAGCACTACTATAAGGATTAAAATGGTCTCAAAATATTTCATCTAAAAACTATTTTTCAATTAAGTCTATCGCCTTATCGACCTCAGAAACTGGAAGCTTACATGCTTTGTTAACACAAACATAGATCATTGTTTCTTCGTCCAAATATCTATTTAACAGTAAGGGCATATCACTTTCTTCATTTGAAACTGCAAGAAGCTTATTCGGAATATAAAACTGGTTCAATTCCTTGGTTTTCTCATAAGCCTCCTTTCCAGAAATAGCGACTTCATAATAATTATTGGTGAAGTTGAGCATGAGGTCCAGCCAGTTGGAAAATGACGTTGGATATTCTTTCAATTCTGGTAATACATTATTCAACATCGTTTTGGAGGTATTGGCATAACTCTCATTATCGAAGTAATGTGATAACTTGAAAAGGTTCTTGGCCATGATCGAATTGCTGGAAGGAATTACGTTATCCCGGTAATCAATGTTTCTTGTAACAAGAGATGGGTCTTCATCTGAGGTGAAATAAAACATCTTATTGGCGTCTTCATAAAAATGGTCGAATGCATAGTTGCTTAGATTCCTAGCATTTTTCAACCACTTATCATCAAAAGTATTCTCATACATAGAGATGAAGGCATCAATAACACCAGCATAGTCCTCCAAATAACCATTTATGGTACTTTTGCCATCCTTGTAAGAATGCCACAATCCACCATCATCTTTATGTTGTGTGTTCAGTATGAACTCTGCGTTTTTCTTCGCAGAATCCAGGAATGACTCCTCATTGAAAACTCGATATGCATCTAGATACCCTTTTATCATCAAGGCATTCCAAGAAGTCAAGGATTTATCATCAAGTCGAGGTCGTGAACGTTGTTCTCGTGTCTTTAGAAGTAATTCCTTCCAAGAGGAAATTTTCTGGTCAAGAGATTCAACACTTAGGTCATGTTTTTCAGCGATCTCATTATCAGAATCAGAGCGGATCAGGACATAATTGCCTTTTTCCCATAAGCCGTAATTATTGATATTATAATAATCAGAAAACAAGTCGTAATCCTCGCCAAGCAATGATTTCAATTCTTCTTTTTGCCAGACGTAATAGGCCCCTTCCTCTAACTCTTGGTTTTCATCAAGACTATCGGCATCAAGAGAAGAATAGAAGATGCCTTCATCATTTGTAAGCTCTCTTTCTACGAACTGCAGGGTTTCATATACCACTTCTTTGTAGATGTCTTTTTTTGTAAGTAAATAAGCATCAGAATATAAACTGACCAATTGGGCATTGTCATAAAGCATTTTCTCGAAATGAGGCACATGCCATTTATCATCTACCGAATACCTAGAGAAGCCTCCGCCAATTTGATCATAAATACCTCCATAAGCCATTTTTTCCAACGTAGTATTTACGAACTCCATCAATGCAGGATTATTGTTTTGATGGGCTTGGCGCATCAGGAAGTGATAATTATTTGGCATCATGAATTTTGGAGCCCTATTTAGCCCTCCTTTCTTACTATCGAAAAGCTTGGACCATTTTTCGATCGCTTCATTTATAAGTGGCTTCTTGAAGTTGAAAGCATCGGTATTCAACGTTACAAGGTCCATGGACTTTATGCCTTCTTCAAGTTTAGAAGCATAATCCAGAAGTTGCTCTGGTGTCTTGTTGTAGATATCAGATATTTGGTTCAAGACATTCATCCAATCGTTCTTCTTGAAATAGGTGCCTCCCCAAACTGGCCTACCATCAGGCAAGGCAATGACATTCAATGGCCATCCGCCACTTCCCGTCATAAGTTGCACCGCATTCATATATACTTGGTCCACATCTGGGCGTTCTTCACGATCCACCTTGATATTGATGAAATTATCGTTCATGACCTGTGCTACGAGACTGTCCTCAAAACTTTCGTGCTCCATGACATGGCACCAATGACAAGCAGCATATCCTACACTTATGAGAATTAGCTTATTGCTCTCTTTTGCTTCAGAAAGAGTTTGGTCATTCCATGCTTTCCAATTAACTGGATTGTGGGCATGCTGAAGCAAATAAGGACTCGTTTCATTGATAAGGTCATTGGTATATTTATGCGCCATTTGTTCTGAAGTTTGACTTTTACAATTGAATAAGGCCAAAGCCAGTATCAAGAAAGGTAGAAGATGTTTTTGCATAGTGCCAAAGGTAAGAGATCGACATAAAAAAAGCGCTCTTGATAAAGAGCGCTTTTAGTTAAAATTGTCTACGGTTATTTCACTTCAAAAGTAACCTTCAAGTTAACCCTGAATTCCGTAACATCATCTCCATCTACAATGGCACTTTGATCTTGAACATAAACAGATTTAATGTTCTTAACGGTCTTAGATGCGTGTTTTACCGCATTTTTAGTGGCGTCTTCCCAACTCTTATTACTATTGGATAATACTTCAATTACTTTTAATACTGCCATGGTTTAATATTTTTAAGTTATTTTTTTACGAAGTATAAAGTTACTGAATAATGCAGTAATTTCTTAATAAAGTGAACGAAATTATAATCCAAATAGAAGTTTATCCATTAATAGCTTCTACCATACTGACCTTGTCCTTTAGCATTTGCTTGAGCATGTTCTCAATACCGTTCTTTAAGGTAAATGTCGAGGATGGACAACCACTGCAAGCGCCTTGTAATATGACCTTAACCACTTTACTATTCTGGTCGTAAGATTCGAACTGTATATTACCACCATCGCTGGCAACAGCAGGCTTGATGTATTCTTCAAGGATATTGACTATTTCTTTGGAAGTGTCGTCTAATTTATCGAATTCCAGGTCTTGCTGTTGTTGCGATTTTTGTTTAACCTGCGGTGCATCACTTGAGACTATCGTCTTTCCATTTTGAATGTAGTCTCGAATGAATTCTCTTAAGGTCATTGTTATGTCTTGCCATTCAGCGACATCGAATTTAGTGATCGAAATGTAATTCTCGTCAATGAAAACGTTCTTTACAAATGGAAAATTGAATAATTCTGAAGCCATTGGCGAATAGGAAGCATCGTCGATTGACGTGAATTCGTGAGAGGATGTTACAAGACGTTTATTAGAGACGAATTTAACAGCTGCTGGATTCGGGGTGCTTTCAGCATAGACCGTTACTGGAACTTTTTTGCCTTTGTTGTCTTCAGTCACGACAACACCACCATCATTCAAATAATCTTCTATTTGCTTTGCAACCTCTTCTTTTACATCATCCCATTCTACAATATTGAAGCGTTCAATGGCAATGAAATTGGAGGATATATAGACCTTCTTAACGAACGGTAGATAGAACAGTTGCTGAGCTAAAGGCGAATTCTTTGCATCATCGATGTTATTGAATTCAAAGCTTTCGTGCTGGGTCAAGAACACGTTGGTCTCGAATTTAATGATGCTTGGATTCGTGGTATTATGTATTGAAACGGAGAAATTACTCATTATAGCTATTTTTAGGCAAAAATAACAAAAGAAAGCTTGAGTTATATATATTTGAAATCCTTATTTAACTGTGATCAATCGACTCTTATACATATCATTATTTTTTCTTCCGTTAATTGGCTATTCTCAAATTATGGAAATCAATGCGGCGGCAGATCCAGAATCGGTCATGTCGCTCCCAGAATTGGTTGAGAATGTTCTTATTTCTGGGGATTGTGCGGATGTTAGTAACTTTACTCAACAGGTTGGTGGACTTCCAAATCAATCTACCACAAAAAGCTACGGTTTCTTTAGAAGACCATTAGGAAGTACGTTTCCTTTTGAATCGGGAGTGATCCTTACATCAGGACAAGCATATCCTGCAGGTAATACTGTTGTGGCAGGGAATCCTTATCCAGATTTTGCGAATGGTCTTCCTGGAGATGCAGACCTGGAAACTGCTCTTGGACAAACAAATACGAATGATGCCACCTATGTAAAATTTGAATTCGTACCTACTTCACCGGATTTCAATTTTAGGTTCCTTATGGCCTCAGAAGAGTACGATGGTTCTACAGAATGTGCTTTTGCAGATAGTTTTGCTTTCCTATTAAAGGACGTGACGTCTCCTAATTATACGAATCTAGCGGTATTGCCCGATGGCACACCTGTTAGTGTTACAAACATCAACGACTCAACAGGGTGCCCAGCGAATATCCCGTTTTTTGAAGGCTATGATCTCGGCGATACTAATTATGGAGGGCGAACAGTTGTTTTGACAGCTAGTGCGACTGTTATCCCCAATCGCACCTATGAGATCAAACTTGTAGTAGCCGACCAAGGAGACAGCGCCTGGGATTCTGCCATTTTCCTTGAAGCAGGAAGCTTTAACATTGGGCTGGACCTCGGACCCGATTTGACTATCAGTGCTGGTAATGCACCTTGTTCTGATACTCCTTTTCCCTTAAGTACTAATTACCCTGGATTGACGCATACTTGGTATCAAGATGGTATAGAAGTTATAGGAGAAACCTCAAACATCTTGAATATCAGTAGCACCGGGATATATACGGTCGAGGTTGAATTAGCCGTTGGATGTACTGGTAGTGATGAAATTTTTGTGGAGTTTGCAGAAACCCCAATAATTGCGAATGCCTTATCAGATTTAATGATATGCGACGATGATAATGATGGTTTTTTCGGTTTAGACTTGACTAGTTTAAATCCAATTATCTATGGTGCGCAGAATCCGTTGGAATTCTCTATTTCTTACCATCCTACACAAGTAGATGCTGATAATAATACTTCAGCCTTGCCAACAGTATATACAAATCAGGTTGCTTATCAGCAAGAAGAGATTTTTGTTCGAATTGAGAATAATATTGGTACTCAGTGTTATTCAACTGATAGTTTTTTATTCGATGTTTTTGATTCAGCATTGCCAAATGATGTGACCTATAGATTATGTGATAACGCCGATGACGGTGATGATATGAATGGGTTTGTTGAGTTTGACCTATCTACAATATCAGCACAAGTAATTGATCCTCAAAGTACGGCACAGTTCAACATTAGCTATCATGCTAATCAAGCAGATGCAATTGCCAATGCGTCTCCATTGCCTCTGTTATACACTAATTCAATTGCCAATTCTGAGCAAGTTGTTGTGAGGATGGAAAATATCGATAATACAAATTGCTATACCACAGCATTGATTGATCTTATTGTTGATCCTTTACCAAATGTGACACCAATTGTTGAGCTTAGACAATGTGATGACGATGCTGATGGCCTGACACTTTTCAATCTTACTGAAGCCAACGACTTGATTTCGACCAATGGGGCTAATGAAGTATTCACTTATTACCTGACACAAACCGAGGCACAAGGTGGTGCTGTCGTTGATCAAATTGCGAATGTGAATGCGTATCAGAACCCAGTTCCTCTTGCTGGAGTGGTCTTTGCACGAATTGAATCCGATCAGGGATGTTGGCGAACCGCACAGATAGATTTAATTGTTGGTGCTACTCAAATTCCTGCAGGATTTCAATTGAACTATAATGTATGTGATGATGCCTCAATAGATGGGGATAATACTAATGGTATTGCCTCTTTTGATTTTAATGATGCGACTGCTCAAATTGAAGCACTTTTTCCAGTTGGTCAGAACATAACAATTAGCTACTATACCAGCATAACTGATGCTTTATCGGAAACAAATTCTATACCAGATATCAGCGACCACAGGAACGACCTATCACCTAATGTCCAAAATATAGTTGTTAGGGTTGACAGTGATGATGTCAATGCTTGTTTAGGGCTTGGTGAGCATATTGCATTAACAGTAGATCCTCTTCCTACAGAAAATACCATTACGGATTTCGTGCTCTGCAGCGATACAAATGAGGCCCAGTTCGATCTTATGTCAAAGGATAATGAGGTAATAGGCACACATGCAGGTGGCATGATAGTAAGCTATCATAGGTCCTTGTCAGATGCCCAGGCCAATAATAATGCTCTTGTTAGTCCATTTACCAATGAATCAATTAATCAGACAATTTATGTGAGAGCTCAATTCGATGACAATGCAAATGGCATTGGTGATGTTGGAGAATGCCTGAGTACCGACATGTCTTTTCAATTACAGGTCATTCCGAATCCAGTAATATTCTCTCCTGATGCAATAAGAATTTGTAGCGATCAAATAGATACAGTTTACGACTTAACGATACGGGAATCCCAAATATCAGGTGGTGATGGAACCATAGTACTTGATTATTATGAAACGCAATTGGATCTAGATAATGACAACCCGATTCCGGACATCTCAAATTATACAAGTACAAGTTTGAATAATACTATTATAGTTGAAGCCACGGGAACTAATGGTTGTACTTCAACCACAACATTGGAACTGAATACTATACTTTACGCATTGACCGATCTAATGCCAAATATTCTTGAAGAATGTGAGATAGATAATGATGGATTTGATGAGTTTGACCTAACACGTCGTGAAAACCAAATATTGAATGGCCTTAATCCTGCAGATTTCGTTTTCAGTTACTATGTTATGGAGACAGATGCCATAGCAGGGAATGCCAATACTATAGATGATCCAGGAGCTTATATTAATTCAATTGCTCTAACGGAAACCATATTTGTGAGAATTGATCCAATAAGCAATGAGTGCTTTCAAATTGCACCACTGACATTGCAGGTCAATCAAGTACCAGAGATCTTGATCGAGGATGAATACGTCATTTGTTTGGATCGTGATGATAATGTGCTGGTTCCTGAGAATATCACATTTTTACCTAACCCTCCAATTGATACTCAACTCAATGAAACAGAATACTCTTTTGAATGGTATCTAGGAGATGTCAGTTCTGACAATCTATTGATCGGGGAAAATGCGTCGACATTAATTCCAATTGTGCCAGGTGACTATACAGTTATTGCAACTAATCTTTTAACTGGATGTACTATTCCTGCTAGCACTACCGTCATTGGTTCCTATCCTCCTGAAAGCATTTCGGTTGAGGTCATTACGCCAGCATTCTCTGAAAATAACGCAATCAACATAAATGTCGAAGGCATAGGTGATTATGAATATAGTCTAGATGATGGCCTTTGGCAGGATTCATCAGTATTCGAGAACATTCTTGGCGGAGAACATACCGTTTATGTACGAGATACTTTAAACTGTGGACAAGTTTTCAGCATTTTCATCGTTATAGACTATCCAAAGTTCGTTACACCCAATGGAGATGGATACAACGACACTTGGAACATAAAAGGCATAAAAAACCAGCCTAACGCAAAAATTTATATATTTGACAGGTATGGAAAACTGTTAAAGCAGTTAAATTCAGCCAGTAATGGTTGGGATGGAACCTTTAACGGAGAAATGATGCCGAGTTCAGATTATTGGTTTACTGTCGAGTTCATCGACCCAATTGATGACGTAATGAAAATTTTTAAAGCCCATTTTGCACTGAAAAGATAGTACCATGAATCTGAAAAAAAACCTATTTATATTCCTTTCAGCTTTACTTTTTAATGTCTCATTCTCACAGGAAGGACTTCCGGTTTATGTAGACTATCTAACTGATAATTATTACTTGATCCATCCATCGATGGCGGGAGCTGCTATTTGTGATAAAGTTCGATTAACAGGTCGCCAGCAATGGTTTGGACAGGATAATGCACCGCAGTTACAGACCTTAAGTATTAATGGTAGATGGGGCGATTCTCCATCTGGATATGGCGCTATACTTTTCAATGATAAAAATGGATACCATTCACAGACTGGAGCTTATTTAACATATGCACATCATTTAATGTTTTCTCGGAATGAGGTCGACCTTAATCAATTGTCATTTGGGTTAAGCGCAGGGTTCATTCAATATAAACTTGATGAAACCACTTTCTTGGCAGAAGGTTTCGATCCGATAATTGCAGGAATAGAGCAAAGCTCAACAGAATTCAACATTGATTTTGGGTTTTCCTATAATTTCCTGGATTATTATGCACATGGAACAGTAAAGAATGTCTTGAATAATTCAGGTATAAATAATGATATCCAGATTGCTAGCAACTTAAGACGATATTTACTATCGGCGGGCGCAGTCTTCGGTAAGCCTGATGGCGAATGGGCATATGAGCCTTCATTGATGTACCAGTACAGAGATGCAACAGCGGAGTCCACAATAGATGTCAATGCTAAAGTCTACAAGAAAACCGAATTCGGTAAGATTTGGGGAGGTATATCATACAGACGTAGCCTTGATGGTGCAGAATTCCTTGATGGTTCTGGTGTAAGTAGTCAGAAATTGCAATACATATCTCCTTTAATTGGTGTAGACTATAAGAAATTCGTTTTTGCTTATACGTATTCATACCAGTCCAATTCAATCGTATTCAATAATAGTGGATTTCATCAAATAACCCTGGGAATAAACTTTAATTGCAGGCGAGAGCTTTACGATTGCAACTGTCCAGCAGTAAATTAATTAAGAAGTTCTTCTTTTGCAATAGTAATCAAGGTATACAAGGATTGCATGGCCTAAATGCTTTTTAAATAGATCAATATGCCAATCATTAAATCAGTCAATGGTAATAGCCCTGATTTTGGGGAAGATTGCTATATCGCAGAGAATGCAACAATCGTTGGTGAGGTTTCAATGGGTGATCAATGCAGTATTTGGTTCAATGCAGTGATTAGAGGCGATGTTCATTTCATAAAAATGGGTAATAAGGTCAATGTGCAAGATGGCGCGGTAATACATGCGACTTACAAAAAATCACCAACTACCATAGGTAATAATGTCTCGATCGGTCACAATGCAATCGTTCACGGTTGTACTATTCATGATAACGTACTTATAGGTATGGGTAGTATTGTAATGGACGATTGCGTTGTGGAAAGCAATTGTATAATTGCTGCAGGTGCTGTAGTCACTAAAAACACCAATGTTGAATCTGGAAGCATATATGCTGGTATTCCTGCTAGGAAGGTAAAAGATATTAGTGAGGAATTAATTTCTGGAGAGATCGATCGTATTGCCAATAATTACGTGAAATATTCAGGATGGTTTAAATAATTGATTGATAAAATCTTAAAAATCAGTTGGTTATTAAAAAATAATTTCTTACTTTTAATCTATTGTATTGGGGTGCTACTCACATTAGTGGCTGAGAGAAGACCCATTGGACTTATTGGGTAATGCCAATTAAAGGAATACAATTCGCAAAGGAAACGCTTGATTTTATATCATTCTGTTTCCTTTGTTTTTTGACCCTGTTTAGAAATCCTTTACTGTTACATTACATTCATTACCTAGGATATTGCTTAATATGCTAGGATTCGCATTGGTAATGAATTCATTACTTACGTGAGTTTTTTGCATATTGAGAAGATTATTTCTCTTGAGGATTTCTTTGGTCTGAATAGCTACTGCCTCACCAGAATCTATGATCTTGACATCATTGGGTAAAATCTTGAGCAATTCCGGAATCAAATAAGGATAATGACTACAACCTAGAACCAAATAGTCTATATCTGCATTGATCATTGGATTTAAATATAACTTCAATAGATCGGTCATCTCTTCAGATTCAAGCTTGCCTTCTTCAATTAAAGGCACTATACCCTCACCATCTTGCTCAATGATCTCTATGCCGCTTGCAAATAGATCCGATGTTTTATTAAAGAGATCGCTCGACAAGGTTCCTTTTGTGGCCAATATACCAACAACCTTGGTCTTACTTAGTAAGGCAGCGGGTTTTATGGCTGGCTCAATGCCAATAAATGGTACATCGTAGGATTCTCTGAGCACCTTAATTGCATTGGTGGTCGCTGTATTACAGGCAACGACGATGATCTTACATCCTCTTTCCAAAAGGAATTCCGTATTCTTTATACTTAATTCAATGATTCGTTCTTTGCCTTTCGGTCCGTAAGGTGCATTTTTGCTATCAGCAAGATATATGGTATTTTCAAATGGGAGCAACGCATGTATTTCCTTCCATATGGACGTGCCTCCAACACCAGAATCAAAAATACCAATAGGCTTATTACTCATACAGTTGCAAAAATAAAAAAGCCGCCCGTTAAAGGCAGCTTTTCAAGATAATATTATTTAAGTAGGATTATATTCCTAACTCAGCTTTTACATCAGCCATAAGGTCTTTCCCATCTGCTACAATCAACGTAGCCGCGTCAAGTACATACTGAAATCCTTGTGCTTTGGCAACTTTATCGATTGCCGCTTTGGCCTTTTCAGTAATTGGCTTTAACAAATCGAATTCTTTTTGTTGAAGATCCTTTTGCGCATTGGCTTGATAAGAACGGATATTTTGCTCCAATCCTTGGACTTCCTGTACTCGTTTCTGGTTTTCCTCATCAGTTTGAGTAGGTGCTTCGGTATCATATTGCTTCATCTTGTTCTGTAAAGATGTTGCTAATTCCTTGATCTCAGCTTCGTAGGTCTTACCTAATTTCTCGATTTCTGCTTGAGCTGTCATCATCTCTGGCATGGCCTGGATCAACTCTTGGGTATTTATATGAGCAACGTTACTTTGCGCTTGCATAAAACTCGTCATTCCGATGAAAAGTGCTGTTGCTAATAAAAGTGTTTTAAATCGTTTCATTTTAAAATGGGTATTAAGTGTTATAAATTTATTGTTAATTATTATCGCTGTTAATTGAATCTTTTGCTTTCTTTCTTTTTTCTAGTCTTTCTTGCCTAGCTTTTTCTCTTGCTTCAAGAATTTGTTTCTTTCGTTCTTCCAGTTTCTGTTTGCGTTCTTCCCTTGTTAAAGGCGCCGCCTTCTTTTCTTCTTCCTCGGGTTCATCAGTGGATTCATTTTCACTGTTCTCCTCACCTTTAGAGCTCGCGGCTCCCTCTTCTGTATCCTCATTCTCAAAAGGTGTGCCATTCTCCATATTTTCATCTTTCTTTATGTCGAAAGGCATAGGATCTTCTTTTCCCTCAGCAGCTTTTTTCTTCGCAGCTCGTTCGTCCAATATTTTTTGACGACGCTCCAATGCGGCTTTCTTTTTGGCTTCACGAGCTTCTAGGGTAGCTTGCCTTTTCTCTTCAGCAGCTTGAGCTCTGGCAGCCTTGTTCTCTTCTACTTGTTTTTTTCGAGCTTCCAGCTCTTCATTAACTTCTTCTGGGACAACATTTTCAGCCTCAGCAGCTTTTCTATCACGTTTGTTTTCGATTTGCTTTCGTTTAGCGGCTCTTGTTATTGTACGCAGTACTTGTTCGCTTATGTCAAATCGCTCAGCTGAATAAAGCATGGTCAAGTCAGCAGATTTGTCAAAGACAAAATCATATTTTCGATTGGCCGCAATATCCTGAACTGCTGCAAAAATCTGATCCTGAATAGGTTGAACCAACTGTTTTTTCTGAATCATAAGATCACCGTTCGGGCCAAATCGCTTTTGTTGATAATCCAAGATTTCTTTTTCTTCAAATAGGATGTCTTCCTCACGTTCCTTAACTAATTCTGGTGTCAATAAGACACTTTCGTTGCTAAGATCATTTCTTTTCTGTTCTATCTCACCAAGTTTGGCTTCGATTTCACCTTTCCATTTTTGTACTTTGGAATCTAATTGAGAAGACGCTTCTTGATATTCTGGAACGTTCTGTAGGATATATTCTGTATCAATATAGCCAATTCTTACACCTCGCTGGGCATTGAGCGTAGTGCTTGATAAAGCTATGATGCCAATTAATAAAAAAACCTTGATTTTCATGGTACTGTATTTAAAGCTGCTATTCATGCAATAATTCCCAAAAATAACGAAATTAAATCTGAAAAATTTCAACTACTGGTTCAAAACATAAGGCTTCCCGCTAAAAGTCATGCTCCTTGTATTAGAATTGCTGACCAATTATAAAGTGTGTTTGCCAACCACTATTTATTGTCTGTCCAGGAATTGGATCATAGCCATAACCAAAATCAATCCCTAGCAATCCAAATGCCGGCATGAAGATACGAATACCTGCTCCTGCTGAACGTTGTATGTCAAACGGATTATAATCCCTGAAATTATTATATGATGCTCCCCCTTCTAAAAAGGCCAGTCCATAAATGGATGCAGATTGCTTAAGGGTAATTGGATAACGCAATTCCAAGGAGAATTTATTGTAAATGCTCCCACCATCTTGCGATGACAATACTTGGTCATCATACCCTCGAAGGGCAATGACTTCACGACCATCTAGTGCAAATTGTCCAAGTCCACTACCTCCTAAGAAGAATCGTTCAAAAGGAATGATGCCTCGATCATTGTTATATGCTCCAAGGAATCCAAATTCTATTCTTGGTCTTAAAACTAATTTATCTATTACGCGAGTAAACCATTCTGCACTGAACTTTACTTTATAGAATTCAAGCCACTTAAAACGCTCTTGGTCTATTTCGGCAATTCTGTCACCATCTTGATTGATAACCGCTTGTTCCCTCTCGTCACTCAATGCTGAATAATCCACATTATTGAAGAGTGAATAAGGTAAGCTTAATTTAGCTGAAGCACTAAAATTAGAACCACCTAATGGAAATATAGGATTTGGTCCAGAACTGTTCCTACTCAATCCTATAGTATAGGATAGATTATTGGAATACCCATCACCAAATGTAAAAAGCCCAGTGTTATAGTTCTTAAGATTGTAATGCTGGAAACTCAATGCCTGCGACAAGACGAAATAATCATCTGGGGCCGATAATTTCTTGGCCATTCCAATTGAAGCACCTGTAATATTAAAGCGTCTGTCCTTATCAGCATTTCGGGTTATAGGATTGAATAAAAACTGCTTTGTATGTGATAAGGATGTAGATAATTGCACTGGTTTCTTTCCTCCTAACCACGGTTCTGAGAATGAAAAACTATAGGTCTGGAAGAACCTACTGGCTTGTAGTCTTAACGATAATCTTTGACCATCACCCATTGGAATCGGTTTGTACGCTTCCTTATTGAAAAGGTCCTTGATGGCGAAATTCGAGAACGAAAGACCTAATGTGCCAATGAAACCGCCACCACCATAGCCTCCCTGAAGTTCTATCTGGCTTGATCCTTTTTCAACTACCGAATATTCCATGTCCAAGGTACCATCATTTGGGTTCGGGTTCTTGAAATTTGGGACCACTTGTTCTGCATCGAAAAATCCTAATTGGCTGATCTCCCTTATGGTCCTAATAACATTGGCCTTACTGTAAAGTTGACCAGGTCGCGTCCTTAATTCACGGTAGACTACATGGTCATTTGTTTTATCGTTTCCAACGACCGTAACATTATTGAAATAAGCTGGTTTCCCTTCAGAAATTCGAATCTCCATATCAATGACATTCCCATCTGCATTCACTTCAACTGGGTTAATGGTCGAAAAGAGATAACCACTGTTTTGATAAAGGTTGGTAAGGTCATCAGCATCTGGCGATTCATCAGCAATACGTTCTTTCAAGAACACGCCATTGTATGTATCTCCTTCAGAAATGCCAAGTTGTCTTGTGAGCTGTGTATCTGTATAAACTGTGTTGCCTAAAAACGATATCTTCCCAAAGGTATATTGTTCACCTTCTTCAACATCAATATTTATTGAAATCGTATTATCATCATTCTTGATTATGGTATCTGAAATGATTCGCGCATCCCTATAGCCGTTTTCCTTGAATTTGTCAACCACAGCATTTAGGTCTTCTCGAAAATCTGCTTCGATGTACTTGGATCTCTTTAAGACTCGAATCGGGTTTTTCTTCTTCGTGTTCTTCATCGCCTTGCGCAGTTTCTTGCTGCTTATCTCTTCATTACCATTGAATACGATGTCCTTGACCTTTATTTTCTCACCTTTATCAATAGCTACTAGCATATTGACCCGTACCTTTTGAATCGAATCCGTTATTTCTGCAGTGGTGATATTTACCTTGGTATTCAGGAATCCTGACTTTCTATATTTATTGGTCAAGTAATTCTTGGTTGTCGTAATCAGGTTTTCTGTGACTTTAATACCCTTATTAAGTTTGTTTTCCTTGATGACCTCCTCTTTTTTGGAGTTTTTAACACCCTCAATCCTTACCTCATTTAATTCAGGTAGGTCAATAAGCCGGATTTCTAGAAATGCCGTGTCATCCTCGATCTTGATAATGTAAATATCTATGTCACTGAAGAGATTCGTACCCCAAAGTTTCTTGATGGCATTTCCTACTTTCTCGCCAGGAATGATTATGGCATCTCCTTTTCTTAGTCCAGAATAGGCTACAACTGTTTGAGCACTAAAGTTCGTGTTGCCCGCTACACTAACATCTCCAATAATATATCTAGCGCCATTATTGAACTCTACTTCTTGGGCATGTGCACGATATGAAGAGATCACTGTAAAGATGAAAGCAAGACTGAAAGGCAAAAATGTACGGAGGAATGTCTTCTTAGTTAATTTGTTCACTTGTTTTCCCAAATCTTCGTTCTCTTTGTTGATAATTTAATATTGCTTTGTATAAGTGATCTTTCGTAAAATCAGGCCATAAGACTTCAGTGAAATACAATTCGGCATAAGCAATCTGCCACAAAAGGAAATTACTTATGCGTTGCTCTCCACTAGTTCTTATAAGCAAATCTACGTCAGGTAAATTTTGCGTGTAAAGATGCTCAATTATAACGGAATCGTCAATATTTTCGGGAGAAATTATATTATTTTTAACTTTAAGGCTAATATCCTTTAAGGCCTTTGTTATCTCTTCTCTCGAGCCATAGCTCAAGGCGAGCGTTAAAGTCATTCTGTTGTTGTTTTTTGTCTTGTCCATCACCTCAAGGAGTTCTTTTTTGGCTTGGCTTGGCAAGGCATCTAAATTACCGATCATGCTAAGACGGATATTGTTTTCTTGAAGTGTGGCAATTTCTTTTTTGAGCGACGACACCAACAATTTCATCAGGGTCTTTACCTCGAGTTTCGGTCGATTCCAGTTCTCTGTTGAAAACGCATACAGCGTTAGATATTCAATTCCTAATTCGGCGGCACCTTCTACGACTTCGCGTACCGCCTTTGTTCCCTTTTCATGACCAAAGGCCCTGATCATCCCACGTTGTTTGGCCCATCGTCCATTGCCATCCATTATTATGGCCATGTGATGGGGTAATCGATCCTTATGTATTTCTTCCTTTAGTGTCACTTTAAAAAACGCAAAAACAGGGTTTACGGCCAAAGGTAACTGTTAGTGTAAGACCTGTAAAGACATACCAATCATTATTATTAACATTTCCAAAGGCAAAACTAGATACCAAAGCTTGGTCGTTGGGAACACTGCCATCAATTTCATCTGTAAAGGTATATCGTGCTCCTATTTCCATGGCGGCAATGATCTTGTCTGTAAATGTGGTCTTGTAACCTATCACTATCGGAATAGCAAACGCATAGGAGTTGGCTTTTTCAAAGGTTCGCAAACCAGCAGCATTGTAATAATAATTGTCATACCTAAAATACGATACACCAGAATAAATAAAAGGAGAAGACTTCGATCTACCGTCGTCCTCATGAAGGTCGAATTCCAGGAAATTGAATTCAATACCCAATGAAAGTTCTAACAGCTCATTGGTAAATGAATATCCTCTTTGCTTTCGTCTCGGGTCATCTGATTTTGCATCAACTCCTTCAAGATCGGTAATAACTGCAGAAAACCTGAACGAATGCCTTGGGCTTCTGTTCCATTTATAAATCGCTCCAAAAGCTGGTTGATTAGGTGAAATGTACTTTGAGGATCCCACATCGCCTATAAAATTACTAGCACCAATAAACCCACCAATTTCATGTGTTTGGGAGTAGGTTAGTTGATTGATGACCAATGTCATCAAAAGTATGGTCAGATACCTCATAGATAATCAAAAGTTTGCAAATATAATAAATAAGATAAGCCTATTATAATTTGGGTTAATATGTACCAACAATAAACAGAAAATAGGCCTTATTATTGCCTAATTCCTGCGATCTTCTCCCCAAAGCAGTTTTTTGCGAAGTGTGTCTAAAAAGCTTTCTTTTTTGAGCTCGATCATTTTAACGTGGAATGGTGCTTTTTTTATTTTGACAGTTGTATTATTTGCAAGGGTCGCAATTCGAGAATCCAAAGACACAAGATAGTTGTCTTCTCTGCCGCTCACTCGTAACTTTATTTCGGTTGAGTCGGGAATTACAAGTGGTCTGGCATTAAGATTATGAGGAGCAATCGGTGTCAAGACAAAATTGGTTGAAGTCGGCATAATTACAGGACCACCACAACTCAAGGAATAACCAGTGGATCCTGTAGGCGTTGATACGATTAGTCCATCTGCCCAATAAGAGGTGAGGTATTCATTGTCTAATTGCGTTTCTACTGTGATCATCGAGGTTGTGTTCTTCCGGCTAACGGCTATCTCGTTGAGCGCAAAGTCCAAGGTGCCTATTTCCTTGTTCTTAGAAGACGTTTCAATACAAAGAAGGCTTCTTCTGGAAATCCTGTAATTGCCTTCGAGAATTTCTGTAAGGGCAGATGCAATGTCCTCTTTTTGGATGGTTGCTAGAAAGCCTAAACGGCCAGTATTGATTCCAATAATTGGTATGGCCAAGTCTTTGATATAGGTCACGGCCCTGAGTATTGTACCATCTCCACCTATACTGATGAGGGCATCAAAAGATTTGTCCAACTTCTCAAAGGTCTTGAAATGATAATCCTTTTCGATATTGTCCTCATGCTTGATCATATTGAAGAAATTATCCTCTATATAGATGTCGCATTCTTTTTCCAAGAAGAAATCTAGAAGATTCTCTACTGCACTTTCTGCATTCCTTTGATAGAATTGTCCGTAAATCGCGATTTTCATACTTACATGTTCAAGTATTTCTTGAGATATTCCGATCGCTCCTTGAGATTCTCCGTAAACGAATCTTCTTCATGTCCAGAAACTATATTGTAACTGTAACGTCTGAAGGTCTGTATGATGTCATTCAAGCCAGTATTACCGATCTTCAAGGTGACCTGCACAAGGTCATTTTCTATCTTGGAAATGAAGCAACCCAATAATTGCCCATTATTGGACTCAACGATCTGAGTGATCTCACTAAAGGAATGGTCCGAAATCCCTTTTTCTACGATAAGGATACCGCCAGGTTCAGCAAAAAAGGGTGTTTCGTTGAAGAGATGGATCATATCATTAAGCTCATAATAGCCGAGATAGGTATTGTCGTCTTTAAGGATAGGCATGATATTGGTCGAGTTCTGTGCAAAGGCCTCGAGGATGTCGAGCCATGCCGTCGACTCTCTTACAAAAAATCCTTCAAGGGCATATTTATGATCATTTATGGTCTTGTCAGATTCAAAGCAATGCGCATCTGTTCCGGACAAGCAACCAATATAAACGCCTTCATGGCTTACTGGCATATGAGAATAGGTGAGCTGATTGAAAAAGGTTTGGACATCACTTATTTTTTCTGAAGTCTTCAGAGGATTGATGTCGTTTATTATGTATTGAGACAAGTTCATTCAACAAAGATAGTGCTTCATAAATTAATTAAAAATAAATACAATAAGCCTAGGCTACTTTGTATTTTTGTGCTTCAATATATAGTGAATGACCAAACTAAGTGTTAATATAAATAAGATAGCCACACTGCGCAATTCCAGAGGTGGAGATACACCTAATGTAGTTCAGTTTGGAGTGGACGTACAGCGATTTGGGGCGCAAGGTGTAACCATTCATCCAAGACCGGACGAGCGTCATATAAGATATCAAGATGCATACGACCTGAAACCTGTTGTAACCACCGAATATAATATTGAAGGTAACCCGATCAAGAAATTCATAGACCTTGTCCTGGATGTTAAACCAACGCAAGTTACCTTGGTGCCAGATGCAGTTGATGCCATAACCTCCAATGCAGGTTGGGACACATTGAAGCACAAGGATTTTCTTGTAGACGTGATCCAGGAATTCAAGAACAACGATATACGTACTTCCATTTTTGTGGACCCTGATCCAAAACAGATCGAAGGTGCCAAGGCCACTGGAACAGATAGGATCGAACTATATACAGAAGCCTATGCACACGAATACGCCAAAGGAAATACAAAAGCCATCCAACCCTATTCGGCTTGCGCACTATTGGCAAACGAACTAGGAATTGGCATCAATGCAGGGCACGACCTGTCCTTGGACAATATAAAATTCTTCAAGGAGAATATCCCAGGATTATTAGAAGTCTCAATTGGACATGCCTTGATTTCTGAAAGCCTGTATTTGGGTATCGAGAACGTAGTACAAATGTATTTACACCGATTGAAATAATGCTGTTACACTCAAACATCATTGGTGAGGGTAAACCTTTCATCATCCTTCATGGGTTCCTAGGCATGGGAGACAACTGGAAAACCTTGGCGCGAAGGTTTTCGGCAGAAGGGTATCAAGTACATTTAATAGACCAAAGAAATCACGGTCGTAGTTTTCATGATGACGCCTTTAATTACGAGGTGATGGTCGAGGACCTGAAATTGTATTGTGATGAACATGATCTGGAGGATATCATTCTCCTAGGGCACTCGATGGGAGGTAAGGTGGCCATGCTTTTTGCAACAACCCATCCAAAGATCGTGTCTAAATTATTGGTGGCAGATATATCACCGAGATTTTATCCAGCACACCACCGGGATATTTTGGCAGGCTTGAGTTCCTTCGATTTTGATGAGATCAGGAGCAGGAGCGTTGCAGAGCGCCAATTGGCCGATTATGTACCTGAGCCTGCCGCTAGGCAGTTCTTGCTGAAGAACCTGTATTGGATAGAAAAGGGTCAATTAGCACTAAGGATCAATCTTGAAGTACTCCGGGAACATGACCATGAAGTTGGTGAGGCATTGCCTGACCATGCTGAATTTCATGGTGATACCCTATTTTTAAAAGGTGACCGATCGGAGTATATTGGTCCTGAAGATGAGAGGCTGATCAAGCGGCATTTCAAGAATGCAGAGATTGTTGCTGTGGAGAATGCTGGGCATTGGTTGCATGCAGAGAATCCTGGACAGTTTTTCGACGAAGTCATGGCCTTTCTGTAACTTTAACCAGAACAAAAATTCGTAATTTCATGAAACTAATCCTAAAACTCTTGCTTAATTCCGTTGCCGTATTGGTCTTGGCCGAGATCTTAAAAGGGGTTGCCATCGATAATTATATTACGGCACTTATAGTTGCTGTGGTCTTGTCTATTCTCAATTTAATTGTCAAACCCATACTAGTCATTCTCACCTTGCCTATTACCATTATAACATTAGGCTTGTTCCTGTTCGTGATCAATGCCTGCATCATCTTGTTGGCGGACAAAATGATCGACGGATTTGCGGTCACGAATATCTGGTGGGCCATATTGTTCAGTATTCTCCTTTCCATTTTGCAATCACTATTGCATTCGATGTTGAAAAAGGATAAGAAGTGAAGGTTCAGGCATGAAGTTTAAAACTTTGCGCACTCCCAAAAAATAGCGTACTTTTGCACTCCAATTTTTATTAGTGAAACCCTATTTTTTTAAAATAGGTGGTAGAACTAATCCCGCCTTTATGGGCGGGAGTTAATGGTAAATAAATGAATTGTTAAAGCAATGAACATTACAAGAGAGAACATCGACAAACTTAACGCGGTGGTTAAGGTCGATATCGAGAAGAAAGACTATAGCGAAAAGGTCGAGAAGATCTTGTCCGATTACAGAAAGACTG
>JABDMQ010000034.1 GCA_013001365.1 Flavobacteriaceae bacterium | reverse complement strand
CATCTCCACTGGCATCAGAGCCTAAAGGCAAAGATGACCATTCAACAGGGCTTATCCCTGAATCTCCCATTGCAAAATTACCGATGGTGAGCCCTGAAGGCACATAGAAACCAGCGCCCATGTCTGCCGTTACACCACCGCTGACAGAAGTACTCGGTGTGGCCACCAAGGCAAACTGGTAATTATCCGTTCCAGCATTGGTACCCACGAAGGATATGCCGAAATCGAAGGTCTGGGCTTGCATTGCAAATGCTAAGAATGCCAAGAATACTAAGGAGTAGATTTTTTTCATGTTTTTGTTTTTCGTTGATTATATATTAATTAGGTATTTGTGCAAAGATCGGAAAAAAATTAGATAATGTCGCATTATCTGGATGAGCCAGAATGATATCTTTTATCGAATTGGTATCATTATTTGGCCCAAGATATTTAATTTGTCCATTCATATTAACATCGGCATTATCGTAGCCGGTGTAAGCAAAGAAATTACTTCCCGTCGGATTGCCATTAACTGGATCCAAAACATTGTCCTTGATGCCAACAGAATCATTGTTTGGCCCTAAGTACTTCACTTGGCCATTACCATTTACATCGCCAGCCCACATGGCAACTACATCTGTTGGTGCGCCGAAAGTTGTCTGGGCATTAGTGCCATTGGTTATCTGATTGTTTGCATCCGTGAAATCAACAACAGCAGCAGTATCAGATAATGCAACGGAAGTTGAAGTCATAATGCCTAGATGATTTCTATGCTTGATCGATACATAATAGTTCTTTGGAGAAACAAATAAGACAACATCAGAAAGTCCATCCAATCCTACAACATCGCCATCACGTTGCAAAAGCGCTGAGCGACTGGCCAATATGTTGGACGAATCTCCATCGCTACGCAGTTCGATCAACACCCAATCGACAATATTATCGCTTGCAGGACCTGTGCCTGAAGCTCCTCCTAAATTAAAAACATTGGCATTAACGGTCATTCCGTCTCCATAAGGACTCGTTGTTGGCAGATGATTGTCCTCTCTCAAGATATCGTTCATCAATCCTGGTGTAGCAGGATTGAATAAAGGACCTTGCAAGAAAACAGCAGGGTTGACACTTATCTTAAGAGGTGCATTGATAAAGCCTTCGGACAAGGAAACCGTTGGCGATGTTCGTTCTGCCACATTGACCTCGCCTATGGTATACATGATCTCGATGCCGCCAGCGGTTGCTATTGCCCCGCCGCTATCGATACTGAATCTCTCGATGCTCTGCCCGTGAACTTGAAGTCCTATAAGGCTTACAATTAAAAGCGAGAGTCTTGATTTCATTTTGTTCTGTGAGTTGATCATAGTTTGTTCTTCTAAGTTACACATTTTTAGCCATCTAAAAGCCATTTTTCAGTGAATGACCTATTTTTTTATTTCACTGGTCATTTTATCAATGTAAATATCACATGACTTTTTTATCAAGATAAAAGTACCTATCCCTTTGCATTGTTATTATGACCATTGTAACAATTGGTATAACAGATGTAACATCACCTATTTTCCAAGGCCTCGATCCTGGCGATCAAGGTCGCGATGGTCTGGTCTTGGCTCTCTACCTTGGTTTTTAAGGTCTGTATTTCTTGTTGTTGTTCTTGAATGCCTTTGGTCAAGATCGGAATCAGGCCCATGTAATTAACACCGAGATATTCTATTGGTGCAGCCTCCTTTGTTTCTCCTGGATGCACATTATTAGATACCAGGTCAGGAAACACTTCTTGCAACTCCTGTGCGATGAACCCAAATTCAGCCTTATCGCTCATGTTCATGCTTTTTTGGTAGCTTTCCTTTATAAAGTACTTGCTAGGATTCAATAAGGAAATTGAGGTCATGGCATTGCTAATGGTACTTATGTTGGTCTTTAACATCCTGTCTGAAGCGTCTATTATATCTCCTGTATAGGCCAAATCTCCAGAGGCATACACCCCATAATTAGTGGATCCTACATTTCCACTAGCCGACCCAAATACCCCATAATTAGTACCAGATGTATTCGATCCAAAAACTTCGCCGACTACCCCAAAATAGGAACTCCCTCCAGATGGTGTGACTATCCCATTGACGCCTGTATATCCTCCTTTGCCGTATACACCATAGCCATAAAAATCTGCTATATTATTCTCACCATAAACCCCATAGGCATCAAAACTTCCTGTATGTGTTTTAATACCACTTAGCGCATGAACACTGGATGAAGGCGTATCCTCATTAACTACAGCATCGCCAAGAACGGATAATGTGTTAGTAGGTGCTCCTCCAGGACCGCCAATGCGTGTATTGCCGCCTTCGGCTTGTAAATACAAATTCGTAGCTGCACCAGCGTTACGTGCAATGATCTCGTTGGTATCAAACACCATATTGGCTCCAGTTTCAGGCCCTATCTGGAAATATCCACTGTCATTGGCCAGGCTAGCATCAGAGCCACCCATGACATGTAATTCGTTTTCTGGAGTTATGGTATTGACACCTGTATTTCCATTACTAAGTGATGTAAAGTTGCCAGACTGTGCATCTGCATATTCTTTTGTAACCAAGGCCTTTGGGTCGATAATCTCTGTAAGATCGAAACTTGGTGCGGTGATGGTGCCATTTTTTAAGACGGTGAGCGCATTATTTCTATTAGCATCATTGGTGCCATTTCCAATTTCGAATAAGGGATCGGTTAGGACTATTGGAAAACCTGGGCTACCGCCGCCAATATTATACCTCCCTAGTGCTGTCGAATATGTACTCTCGGCCTTGGTATAACTTCCCATTGCTGTCGAAGTTTTTCCTGAGGCGATAGTTGAACGTCCAGTAGAAAACGCATCCTGATTAGTTGCTTGTGTACCAACACCCAAAGCTGTAGACCATCCTCCACTTGCAAGGTTATTTACACCGATAGAGACAGAACCATACCCAGTCGCGGCAGCATTAACTCCAGCTGCAAAGGAATATTCACCAACATTGGCATCGTCCCAAGCCGTACCGTTTTCAGGTAATGGATTATTTGTATCTAAAGTTGCACCTGCCCTAAAGGCCCCTTTGCTTTTATCAAAGAACATTCGAGAATCATCTTCAATTGGAGGTTTATTATGTGCCAATTGAGTGCTCCCAAATACAAAATCGTCATTGTCGATATCACCCAGTGCATTGCTGGTCACATTGGCCATGGTACCAAAACCCGTATTACCAGCGGTGAGGGCATAGGGCACGCTCTTGAATTCGGTTAGACCCATGTCTACTAGGTTGTCGAGGCCACCATCGATATCGATTTCGACCTGTAGATTCGTGTATTTGCTCCAATCTATGGCATTGAAAGTGCCCAGAGTTGCGGTACCTGAGCCAATATCAACAATCAGCAAACCATTCAAGTCAGTAGAAACGGTGGTGTGGTTTTCGATAAAAGAAGGACCCACATCTTCGTAAATGGTAAATTGCACGCCCACCAATTGGTTAGTAACCAGGTCGCCATTGGCATCCTTCACGACAGCCTTGTAATTAATGAATTCGTTCTGTGCAAAGGTCGTGGCCATAAAGAGCATGGCACTTAAAAGGGTAATGATACGTCTCATCTTACAATTGATTTTAAGAAGTAGGACCCTTTATAGTACCCTTTGTAACCAAGGGTTTTTAAAAAAGACAGTTGCGATTGATCAGTAGCTTTTACTAATATACGAAAATATATAGCACGAAATCAGCTACTTAAAAGACTGAATATCTAAAGCGAGTTGCGGATGGCCTTCACCATCTTATTGGCCCGTTCCTTGACCTCCTCTTCGGTCCACGACAACTTGATCAGGCAAGAGATGTTGCGTCCGATAAAATGGTCGGACTGAGAGAAATCTTTGGTCTTAAGTTTGGTAAGTTCTGCTTTTATATCTGAAGATAATGGATACAAGGATTTAGCATCCTTTAGATGATGCCATTCTTTTACATAATGCCAGTTATTATCATAATAATTCCAGCACACATCAACGCCTTCTTGCTTGAAGGCTTCCATTGTTTTTCTAGCAGTTTCAAGGTCAGGCAGGAAGAAGTTCAGGAAGGCATAGCTTTCCTCACCTCCTTCAGGAACGGTTCTGAACGTCACTTCTGGAATTTTGGATAGTTCCTCTCTTAATATCGTGTAATGCTTCTTCTGCATGGCCAGGAATTCTGGCAAGCGTTTGATCTGTGCCAGGCCTACTGCTGCATGAAGTTCCGATATCCTGAAATTATACCCCAATAATGGATGGCTTTCCGCACCACGGTCATTGCCAACATGGTCATGCCCGTGATCGCTATAGTGGTCCGAATTAATATAATACTCCCTGTTATTGGTAATGACAGCGCCGCCTTCACCACAGGTGACGGTTTTTACAAAATCGAAAGAAAAGCAGCCTAGGTCACCGATGCTACCCAAGGGTTTGCCTTTATAAGTTCCTCCAATGGCCTGACACGCATCTTCCACGAGAAGCAGATCATGCTTATCGCAAATTTCTTGTAAGGCGTCCATATTACCCATGCTTCCGCACATTTGCACTACCATAACTGCTTTCGTTTTCTGGGTAATGGCCTTCTCCACAGCCTTTGGGTCCAACGTCAAGGTATCGTCAATATCCACAAGAACAGGAATGGCTCCGAGCATCATGATGGCCTCAAAACTTGCTACAAATGTAAAGGTTGGCATGATCACCTCATCTCCTGCTCCTACTCCTGCAGATGCTAATGCCACAGAAACGGCTGCTGTGCCACTCGATACTAATTGCGCATGGTTGACCTTAAAGGTCTTTTGCAGCTCGGTCTCGAGCTCTTTTGCCTTCCAATGCCCATTGCGCATGCCATCAAAGCCATAACGCATAAGCACGCCATTGTCGAGAACATCTTGTAGTTCCTTGCGTTCTTGGTTCCCGAATAATTCGAATCCTGGCATAGTCTTGTTTTAATT
>JABDMQ010000256.1 GCA_013001365.1 Flavobacteriaceae bacterium | reverse complement strand
ATAGTGCATACGGAGGACGAATACATTAAGAAGTTAAATGAAATCAATGCAGATAATACGTTTGAATCGAAATCTGTAAGCGATTCTGTGATTTCCCGTTATGGGAAAAACATCATAATTGAGAAATACGAGAAACTATTCAAGAATCTGGTAAAAGGCAATCCGATAAAATGAAAAAAAGAATACTAATTGTATTACCAAATGATTCCTTGGGTGGAGCAGAACAATATCTTAGAATGATAGCTTCTCACTTCAAACAAGAGGACATTCAAATTATCCATTTCAACAAAATTCAGGGCATGGACTGGTTTGAGAATGACCAAAATGTTCCTCAAGAATTCATGTCATATGATAGTGAAAGAACAGGCCTGTTTAAATTTGTTATAAGGTCGTTTAAAAAAAGACAGACCTACGATTATATCTTCACGTCTCACATTTTTGTAAATAGCCTTATCGGTTTCTTGCTATCATTGGGAATAATAAAATCAACACGTTTTATAGCGAGAGAGTCTACTTCTATTTTTTTAAGGTATAAAGGTGCAAAACTATTTCTTTATAAAAGGGCATATACCTTAGGCTATAAAAAAATGAACCTACTGATATGTCAAACAGATATAATGAAGAAACAGCTCTTGGACCACTTTCCGAAAATTGGAGAAAGAACAGCTATTACGGTAATTCCAAACCCTATAGACTTACATCAAATTAAACTTAAGGCTCAAGAAGATCTCCCTTCCAATCTTCCAGACAATTTTATCGTATCGGCCGGTAGGTTAATTCATGAAAAAGGTTATGACATTTTAATTAGGGCATTCAATGAAATAAACAAGGAATACCCACATCTAAAATTGATAATACTTGGTCAAGGGCAATTATTAGAAGAATTGAGATCTCAGATCAAGAACCAGAAACTGGAAGAACACGTAATATTGATGGGGCAGGTAGACAACGTATATTCGTACTTTAAATTAGCTAATTTATGTGTGATTTCCTCTAGAATAGAAGGCTTCCCAAACGTATTACTGCAAATGATGACGCAAAACAATAATGTAGTTTCAACTAAATGCGCAGGAGGTATAGAAAATATTCCAGGAATAATAACTGCTGAAACAGATAATGTAGAAAGCCTTAAGAAGGCTATCATAAGTGGACTTAATAAAGTTGACAATTTAGAAAATAGAACTGCTTTTGATCAATTTCTAAAAGGAAGGAACATAAGTTCTTTCATAAGAGAAGTACTAAAACTATCGTCAATCGAATAATTGAATCGCAATGCTCTTTAACTCAATTGAATACTTAATATTTTTGCCATTAGTTTTTTTGATCTATTGGCTTCTTAACGGTGATTTAAAGAAACAGAATGTCTTGTTACTGCTATCAAGCTATGTCTTCTATGCTTGGTGGGACTGGAGGTTCCTTTCACTAATAATATATAGTTCTTTGATTGACTATATAGTTGGGCAAAAAATCGAGGCATGTCAGAGCAAAAAAAGCAAAAAGAATTGGTTGCTATTAAGTTTAGTCTCTAATCTAGGTTTACTTGGCGTCTTCAAGTATTACAATTTCTTTGCCGACTCCTTCGAAACTGCTATGAATTCTGTTGGCTGGCAGGTAAATGATCTTACCTTGAACATTATTCTTCCGGTTGGTATTAGCTTTTATACATTTCAAACACTTAGTTACACATTGGATATTTATCGTGAAGATTTTAAGGCAACGAAGGATTGGGTTGCTTTTTTCACATATGTCAGTTTCTTTCCCCAACTAGTGGCTGGTCCGATTGAAAGAGCATCAAACCTCTTGCCACAAGTAGAAAGTAAGAGATCATTTAATCAAAAGTGGTTTTATGATGGGATCTTTCAGATTAGTGTTGGTTTATTCAGGAAAATTGTCATTGCAGACAATTTGGCGATTTATGTAGATTCTGTTTATGCTAATCCAGAAATCCATAATTCGAGCACATTACTCATTGCAACAGTATTCTATGCATTCCAAATATATTTCGACTTTTCAGGCTATTCAGATATTGCTATTGGAAGTGCGAAATTATTAGGATTCAAATTCAATCAAAATTTTAATTTTCCATATTTTTCAAATTCAATTACAGAATTCTGGCGGCGATGGCACATTTCCTTATCCTCATGGCTTAAGGATTATCTATACATTTCTTTAGGAGGCAATCGTAAGGGAATAAGGATAACCTACCGAAATTTAATGCTTACAATGCTTCTAGGTGGTCTTTGGCATGGTAGCTCCTGGAATTTTGTTATTTGGGGAGCAATACATGGCATTGCCCTTGGTCTTGAAAAATATATTTTTTCCGTTAAGAGTATCAAGAATTTTAGCTTTTTAGGCTCCTTATATACATTTATCGTTGTTCTATTATCTTGGGTGTTCTTTAGAGCCCAAGACCTAGAATCATCTGTTCTTATTTTGAGAAAAATCCTTTCACTTGATTTCATGTCACCTTACATAGGGAACATTAACACTTTACTAACTGGAATAATGATGGTCCTGCTTGGATTATTATTTGATTTCGTAGTGTTCAAGATTAAAACTCCTCTCGAAGAATTAGGCAGTAGTATGAAAACCATAAAGTTAAGTCTAGGCGTAACTGTAATTATTATCTTAACGGCATTGTTTTATTCAACATCCAACAATTTTATTTATTTCCAGTTCTAAAACAATATTGTTCGAATCAAAAATGAAAAAGTCAATTAAATTAATACTGATTATTCTTATACTTTCCTATGGGCTTGATAAGGTTGTTTATTTTTCGCTTAATAATATTAGTGACAGGGTACTTTCAGGACAGGCTATCGGCAAGCTTAATCAATTTCTGCAAGAAAAAGACAACTTACATCATATTGTTTTTGGGACGTCGCGTGCTAATCATCACATAGATGTTAATCAATTTTCTAAAGCAGGATTTAACATGGGGATGGATGGTTCATCCATAGCTTATTCTTCAACTCTTATAAAGCTCCTGCCGAGAAAGAAAGAGCAAATTGTGATTTGGCATATTGATCCTAAAAGAGTTTTTGACCATAGTTATAATGCTGATGATATTAAAGGGCTTGTTACAAAATTCCATCGTAACGACATTATTAAAACAGAAATTAAAAATGTACATCAAGACAATCCAATTCAATCTTTCTATTGGAGTCTAGATTACAATGGCAAGGCACTTGGAATCATTAAAAACCTAATTCACCCCAGTTATGACTTTGAGAGCTATAATGGTTTTGATCCGATAAAAGTTTCCGAAACCCAGAAAACAATATTTGAAAAAATCCTTTTGAGAAATGATTCAAAAGATTGCTCTGACCGATACATTATTTCCCCATTGGTCAAAAAATATTTAGAAGAAGTAAGACGTTTTTGTGATGAAAACGACAAGAAATTAATCATGATAACATCTCCAACATACAAAATCGATTGTGTAAATCAATAT
>JABDMQ010000365.1 GCA_013001365.1 Flavobacteriaceae bacterium | reverse complement strand
TTCGTAAGAAATGGAAATACCCAAAGTTCTAGATCTGGATCTGAGGACACAAGGATGAAATTCAGGATAGGATTCAATTCCTTTAATGAGATTCACAGGCAACTTCTTTTGACGGTTGATGAAAATGCATCAGCAAATGTTGATTGGGGTTATGATGGAAGTATCAATGAACAACAAATAGACGATATGTACTGGATGATCGAAGATGAAAAATATGTTATCCAAGGCACCAATGTTGTAACACCAGAAACCGTAATCCCATTAGGTATACATGTAAGGGATGATGGCATGAATACCATTACGATCGATCGTTTGGAGAATGTTCCAAATGATGTCGATATTTATGTACTGGATGAAGTAAACAACACCTATCAAGACCTAAGACAAGGCGATTATAATGTCTTCTTGACAACTGGAGAATACCTTGATAGATTCTCGATTGTGTTCACTACACCTACTTTAGGTATCGAAGATGAAAAACTTACTGATTCATTCGAAGTGTATTATGCTAATTCAAGTGAAAGCATTGTTCTTCTAAATCCTACATTGATAAACATTGATGGAATAGAAATCTTCAATATTCTTGGACAGTCCATCCAGACCATCGAAGACATTCCAACAAATTCAAATAATGAAATTAAAGCTTACAGCTTAAGTACTGGGACGTACATAATTAAGTTGTATTCAGAGATCGGGACAATCTCTAAGAAAGTTCTAGTTAAATAATCCCCAAACATAAGCAGCATTTAGCTAGACTTCATAAAAAGCCCTGAAATCTTTTCAGGGCTTTTATTTTTTAAGGGTTTTTCTTAATTGTTCTCGAGTGAGTTGATCCTGTTCACCAGTGCTCATGTTTTTAAGGGTATATACACTTTTTGCAAGCTCCTCCTCACCTACTAATACAACAAACGGGATATTTCGTTTGTTGGCGTAATTCATCTGTTTTTTCATTTTAGCTGCATCAGGATATAACTCTGCAACGATACCAGAACTTCTTAACTCTTTAATGGCCTCTAGACAGAACAAGACTTCCTTCTCCCCGAAGTTAATGAAGAGCAGCTCTGTGTTCTTCATGGCTGTTTCAGGGAATAACCCAAGTTCTTCAAGTACTAGGTAGATACGATCTAACCCAAAGCTTATGCCAACTCCACTTACATCCTTCAAACCAAAGATTCCTGTCAGGTCATCATAGCGACCACCACCTCCAATAGAACCCATGGATACTTTTTGAGGTGCAGAGACTTCAAAAATGGCTCCTGTATAGTAATTGAGTCCTCTTGCTAGGGTTACATCCAATTCCAATTTGACCGATTTCAGACCTAAGGTCATGACATTCTTATTAATGAATTCTAATTCATCTATCCCTTTCAACCCTTCTTCTGATGTTGAAAGAATGGATCTTAATTCACTGACCTGAGATTCGAATGAACCCGTCATACTGAACAAAGGCGTTAATTGATCTATTCCTATTTCTGAAATACCTTTATTCAGCATTTCTGCTCTAACCTTCTCCTCACCTATCTTGTCCAACTTATCCAAGGCTACTGTAAAATCGATTAGCTTGTCCTGAGCACCGATTATCTCAGCTATGCCCGACAATATTTTACGATTATTGATCTTAATGGTTACACCTTCTAATCCTAAATTGGCAAATACCTCATCATAAAGTTGAATGAATTCTACCTCTTGCCACAGCGACTTGCTCCCAACAACATCGGCATCACATTGGTAAAATTCCCGGAATCGGCCTTTTTGAGGCCTATCGGCCCGCCATACTGGTTGTATCTGGTAACGCTTGAACGGAAAATCTATCTCGTTTTGATGTTGTACCACGTATCGCGCAAAGGGCACAGTTAAATCGTATCGTAAGGCTTTCTCAGTGATTTTAGAAGTTAACTTATTCGAGTTTTTTTCTGAATAAAACCCATCGTCCACTTTACTCAAATAATCCCCAGAATTAAGGATCTTGAAAATCAGACGATCACCTTCTTCACCATATTTGCCCATCAAGGTTTCAGATTTCTCAAAACTTGGAGTCTCTATTGGCTGAAACCCAAAACGCTCAAAAACCTCCCTGATTATGTTAAAAATATAGTTGCGTTTAAAGACTTGTTCTGGTGAGAAATCTCTTGTGCCTTTAGGAATACTGGGTTTTTGAGCCATCGATCATTTTAGTTGATTCACAAATATCTTAAAATTCGACACTACTTTAAAAGTTATTTCAAATTTATAGTAACTTTATCTTTAATTATTAGTCTTATTAAGGTAATCAAAATAATCAACCTTAAAATTCAATGTTCAAATTAGTAAGAGAAAATATTCGGATTGCATTTGGTTCTATTAAAAGTTCTCTTTTAAGGACCATTCTTACAGTCCTGATCATTGCAATAGGCATCACAGCATTGGTAGGCATCTTAAGCGCGGTTTCGGCACTTGAGAATACAATGTCTGACAACTTTTCGTCAATGGGTGCCAATACGTTCAACATCCAGCGCTACGAATTTGAGGTAAGACGAGGCGGTGGTGGTGAACGTCAAAAAATCAATCCAATTATTAGTTATACTGATGTACGTGAATTCGAGGAAAAATTCACCTTTCCATATACCAAAACATCCATTTCGTTTGTAGGTACGCGTGGAGCAGAGGTGAAATTCGAGAATGAGAAGACCGATCCAGAGGTTACTGTTATTGGTGTTAATGAGCATTTCATACAAAATTCTGGATTGAAAATAGAAGATGGACGTGAACTTAATTATTTTGATGTTACCAATAACAATAATGTTTGTGTGATTGGGGCAGACATACGCAAAGCATTGTTCCCTGACGATCGATCCGTTGGGAAGATCATAAGTGTTAGAGGTGTCAAATTCAAGGTCATTGGTGAATTAGAGACAAAAGGTGCCACATTTGGTAACAACCAAGACCTTCGGATCATCGTACCTATACAAAATGCACGTTCTATTTTTACAAATCCAAGAATCAATTATGCTCTTAGCATCATGGTAGACAAAGAAGATATGCTTGAAGGTGCACAAGAAGATGCCATTGTAACATTCAGGAATATTAGAGGATTAACACCCGTAGAAGAAAATAACTTTGGACTTGAACGAAGTGATGACCTAATAAATCGAATTGGGTCGATCACTGGTGTACTGGGAACCATTGCTTGGGTAATTAGCATCATAACAATTTTTGGATCATCCATTGCCTTATTGAATATGATGCTGGTCTCTGTTACAGAAAGAACGCGCGAAATTGGTGTTCGTAAGGCTCTTGGTGCCAAGCGTGGCACAATTGCCTTCCAATTCTTCATTGAAACCATAATCATTGGACAACTTGGTGGTTTGCTCGGCATACTCCTTGGAATTGGAGTCGGGTACTTGTTTGCCGCTATAGTAGATTTCATATTCGTTATACCTTGGGTAGCAATGCTTTGGGCAACTGGTATTACATTCTTTATTGCAGTTATCTCGGGCTCCTATCCTGCATCAAAAGCAGCAAGACTCGATCCAATCGAGTCCTTGCGTTACGAATAACTATCCGATGATATCATCGAAATAATTGAAAAGGTCGCCTTTAGTAATGACTCCTCCTTGCTGAATGAGCTTGAATTTATCTAAGTTGGCATCTTCAGAATAGTCCTTATTGGCCTGGAATAATTCTACATCATCAGATAGTAAATTTTCACGTAACCATTGATAACCAGATTTTGTAGTGAGGTCCTGAGTGTTCTTTAGTTTCAAGGCTATTAGCCTTATGCTTTTTGCCTCTAAATGAAACAAATGCATTTGCTGTGCAGAAATGTGCTCAATATATTTCGCCTTGTTCAAAACGCCTTCCCATACCAGGTCACTGAAAACATCAAGTTCTTGTTCCGCAACTTCAGGTTTGTTGGCCTTGATGTCGGACCACTCCTCAGCAGTAATGGATTGTGTCGCCAAGAAGTTAATGAACTCCTGGTGTAACTCCTCAAATTGTTCTTTAGTAAGTCTGCTGTATTTCATTCTTCTTTTTTCAGGTTCAACGATTCCGCTACAGCCAATGGTCTGTCAGTAGCAATGATATCGATACCTTGAGATATCCATTCTTGATAAAGGTGATCACCTCTAGCTTGAGCTCGTTTATCCAGATTCCCAAGCGCGCCAAGAATGCATTTCATGCCATAAGAATGAACTTTTTTATACAATTCCGGGCTTGAAAGCTTTGTACCAGTGAAAGCTACCATATTCTCAATAGGTATACTGGAATGTATCAACCAATCCAATTCCTGTTCATTTCTTGCAGAGACTGACAATATTAGCTCAGGAGCCAATTTATAAGCTTTTTGTGCTTGTTTAAGGTCATACGTGATTATTATAGAAACATCTTGGGCATTGTTCTTTTGAATTATATCAATGACATCTTTGACTTTTACAGACCTTTTTATGTCAATTGTCAACACAACATCATTGTCTTTAGCCCAATTCAAGACGTCTTCAAACCTTGGAATCTGAAATACGGTTGGAGTTCCAAAATCGTCTACCAAGTTGAATTGAAGCAATTCGGTATAGTTATATTGGTTGATTTTTCCCTGCCCTGTCGTTGTGCGTTCAAGGGTATTGTCATGCATCAAGACAAGCACCTTGTCTTTAGTTTGGGCAATATCGACTTCATAAATGGCCGGAATCCTTTCATGTATATATTTTATTGTTTCAAGACAATTTTCAGGATACCCTGCTATTCCTTTTCCACCCCTATGAACGCTTATTATAGGATCTGCACCCTTGCTATATTTGAAGGATTCAAGTAGCGTTGAAGAATTCTTATTTTGTTTATGCTCTTTACAAGTGAAACCAGTAATCAAGAGAAAGATGAGTAAAAGTTTTTTCATGAGGTAAAATTAAATGTTCTGGATTTCAATATCAAACTAAAAAGCCGCCCAAGTTAACTTGAACGGCTTTTTTCAATTTAATTCTATTACAGTTATTTCGCCTGAGCGATAACTTCAAAAGGAAGGTCAACAGAGACTTCTCTATGCAATCGTACTTGAGCATTGTATTTGCCAAGTCTTTTAACATTTCCGCCTTGTACATTAATGAATTTCTTATCAATAGAGTGGCCAGCTTTTTCCAAAGCATCCGCTACATTGATGTTATTCACTGAACCAAAGAGCTTATCGCCAGACCCTACTTTAGCAGGAATCCTGATTTCTAGTTCCTTGATCGCGTTTGCGATTTCAGTCGCATCATCGATAATTTTCTTCTCCTTGAATGCACGTTGCTTCAAGGTCTCAGCCAATACTTTCTTGGCAGAAGTCGTTGCAAGGATAGCATGACCTCCAGGAATCAAGAAATTCCTTCCATAACCATTCTTTACTGTAACGATATCGTCTTTGAATCCTAGATTCTCAACGTCTTGTTTTAAAATAAGTTCCATAGTTATGATCGTATTATTTCAATAAATCTGCTACATAAGGCATTAATGCCAAATGACGCGCTCTTTTTACCGCCACTGATACCTTTCTTTGATATTTCAAAGAGGTACCTGTTAATCGTCTAGGCAACAATTTACCTTGTTCATTAACAAATTTCATCAAGAAATCCGGGTCTTTATAATCAATGTACTTTATTCCCGACTTCTTGAAACGACAATATTTCTTTGCTTTAACTGTATCTATGTTCAATGGTGTAAGATATCTTACTTCACCATCTTTCTTTCCTTTTGCTTGTTGTTGTAAGGTTGCCATAATTATGCTTTTGCTTTTGCGTTAGCTTTATCTCTCTTTCGTCTTTTTTCAGCCCAAGCAATTGCATGCTTGTCCAATTTTACGGTTAAATAACGCATAAAACGTTCGTCGCGTCTAAACTCTACTTCCAATGGATTTATTACCTCTCCATCAACAGTATATTCTAGTAAGTGATAAAATCCACTTTTTTTGTTTTGGATAGGGTAAGCTAGCTTTTTTAGCCCCCAATCCTCTTTCGCTATCATCTTGGCACCTTTAGAAGTAAGAAAATCTTCGTACTTCTTAACTGTTTCCTTTATCTGCTCATCAGATAAAACGGGATTCAAGATGAAAACAGTTTCGTAATGATTCATAAATTAATTTTAAATGTTAAAAATGGCTGCAAAAATACGTATTTCTTACAATTCTTACAATATTATTTAATTATTAATTACATCGTAATCAGCGTGTATTTCATCGATGAAATGAAAAAATACAAACACTTTGTCGTATTTTTTGGTTTTTAAACGAATTTTTTATATCATTGTACCATCTTAACCTAAATAAAGTAATGTTATGATTTTAAACTGTGTAGTAGTAGATGATTCTGCGATACAACGATTATCGATCGTAAAATTGATTGAAAATCACTCCTCGTTGAATTTAATAGCGGAATACAGCAGTGCCCTGGAGACTAAGAATGGACTTAATACTCATAAGGTAGACCTTATCTTCTTGGATATAGAGATGCCAGTATTGAATGGATTTGAACTCCTTGATGTACTAAACAACAAACCCCAAATTATTTTTGTTACAGGAAAAACCGAATATGCATTTAAGGCATTTAACTACGATGCTACAGATTACTTGCATAAACCATTGACCAAAGAACGTTTCAATCAAGCTGTCGAGAAAGCCCTTGAGCAGCATAAACTAAAGATGGACTTCAACGAAACAGATGGCGAGCACATCTTCGTTAAGAGCAATCTTAAGAAACGTAAGGTCTATATTAGAGATATTAAATGGATCGAGGCTCTTGGTGACTATGTAAAAGTCGTTACTGAAGAAAATAGCTTGGTTGTATTATCGACCATGAAAGCCTTTGAAAAAGAATTACCTGAAGGTAAGTTCTTAAGAATCCATAAGTCGTATATCGTAAACCTTGATAAGGTAGACCGTTTCAATAGCAAAAATGTTGAAGTTGGTGCTTACGAAATACCGCTTAGTAGAAACAAAAAGACATTACTTGTAGACGCATTAAATAACATTTAATAGCTATCTACATTTAAAACGATCTTTACAGCCCTAAAGTCTTTTATTGCCAAGAAGCTATCCTTAATTTTAAGGATAGCTTCTTTTGTTTTTTCCAAGGACTGCTCCTTTGGAATCTTGATCAAAACGATTTTATTGTACTGGTTCCTGATTCTAGGGATCGGTGGAAATTCAGGTCCCAAGACATTATGCCTGAATACCTGACGAAGCGATTTTGCTAACCAATCTGAAGCTGTATTAACACGATTAAAATCTTTGTGCCTTAAGGTAATCCTAATGATGCGATAAATCGGAGGATATTTATAATTATAGCGTTGATCCAATTGCTCTGTATACATCCCCAAATAATCGTTTGTCGAGACTTGCTGCAGTATCCTATGGAATGGATTATAAGATTGAATCAGGACCAATCCTCTCTTATCGGTCCTACCTGCGCGTCCTGCAACTTGGGCCATCAATTGATAACTTCTTTCATGAGCACGAAAATCCGGAAAATTCAACATGCTATCTGCATTCATGACACCAACCAATTTAATATGCCGGAAATCCAAACCTTTGGTGAGCATTTGCGTTCCTACCAATATATCGATCTCTTGTTGTTCAAAAGACGTAATCAAATTTTCATAGGCATACTTTCCTCTTGTGGTATCAAGGTCCATTCTTGCCACTTTATGTTCAGGGAACAATGCTTTGGCCTCCTCTTCGATTTGTTCAGTGCCGAATCCTTTAGTATCTAAATGAGGGCTTCTGCAGGCTTGACATTGTTCTTGAGCTGCGATATTATGACTACAATAATGACATCTAAGCTGTTGTTTGTACTGATGATAGGTCAGGCTAACATCACAATTTGGACATTGCGGTGAGTGACCGCAAGTACGACATTCTACAATCGGTGAAAATCCTCGCCTATTCTGGAATAAGATTACCTGTTGGTCTTCATCTAATGCTAGTCGCATTTCTTCGATAAGTCGGTCGCTTAAATGCCCCTTCATGAGTTTCTTCCTGTACTTTTCCTTAAGGTCAACCAATTCTACTTCCGGTGGTAAGACTTCATTGAAGCGTGTATGCATTTCAACTAGGCCATATTTATGATTCTTGCAATTGAAATAGCTTTCTAAGCTCGGCGTAGCCGATCCGAGTAGAGTCTTTGCTTTATGTATATTGGACAGTACAATTGCAGTATCCCTAGCGTGATATCGTGGTGCAGGGTCGAACTGCTTATACGAAAGTTCATGCTCCTCGTCCACTATGATCAACCCAAGCTCTGTGAATGGCAAGAAGATCGAAGATCGAGCTCCGAGAATTATCTGGGCTTTATCTGACTGCTCAATTACCTTTTGCCAAACCTCAACGCGTTCATTCAACGAATATTTGGAATGGTATACGGCTACTTTCTCACCAAAATATGATTGAAGTCTTGAAATAAGCTGGGTAGTGAGGGCTATTTCAGGTAACAAATACAAGACTTGCTTGTTTTCCTTGATTACCTCTTCTATTAGTTTTACGTAAACCTCGGTCTTCCCTGATGATGTTACGCCATGCAACAAGACCACGTCTTTAGTTTCAAGGCTCTTAGTGATATTCCTCAATGCTGTTCCTTGTTCTTTATTCAAGGTCTTGGAAGGCACAGTCTCTTTTCCCGAATACACCACTCTATCTGTCCGTAAATGATATTCAGCGAGGATACCCTTATCTATCAATGTCCTTATAATTGCAGAACTGCTTTTGCTTTTCTTTATCAATTCTTTGACCTTGATGGGTTTTGAGGAAGACGCCGCTAAAGAGTAAAAAGATAAAACGACATCTCTCTGTTTAGGAGCCCTACTTAGGTCCTCCATTAATTGTTGCAAGGAAGACTCTGAAGAATAAGAGTCATTCAATTTCACAAACCGAACAAGTTTTGGTCGGTACTTTTCGTATATCTCCTCTTGAAGCGAGATTGCATTTTTCTTCAAAAGACGATGCAATACTGGCAGTACATTCTTCTTATCAAGGATGTTCGATATATCCTGTACCTTTAAGGAAGATTGATGATGCAATGCTTCATATATTAAGAATTCATCATCCTTTAAGGATTCATCACTGATGATCCCAGATTCGTTCTTAGAGATCACAGTTTCGCTTTCAAGCAAGAAGGCGCTTGGCAAAGCAGCTCGCAACACCTCACCAAGGGTACACATGTAATAGGAGGCAATCCATTGCCAATGCTTCATCTGTTTATCATTGACCAATGGGAGTTCATCCAGTATCTGATGTATTTCCTTGGCTTCATAGACCTGTGGTGCATCAGTATGGATCTTATATACCAATCCCGTATAGATCTTTGATTTCCCAAAAGGCACGGCAACACGCATTCCAACCTTCAAGAAATCAGCTTCAGCAGGAGTAATGCTGTAAGTGAATAGCCTTTCTAAAGGAATTGGGAGTATGACATCTATGAAATGCTGCATTAGGGTAAAGGTAAAACCATTAATAAAAAAAACCACTTCTTTACGGAGTGGTTTATTAACAGTTTACTTGACGCGTTTCCAATATTGTGTTTCGTACATGAAGGCTACATAACTTCGAACCTCAAGAACATCAGGATTACCCTTTTCTAAAGCCAATCGACATTTATAGGTCTTGCCTTTTTCAGGATCGAAAATCGTTCCTCCGCGATAAAATGCACCATCATAGCTTAGATCCTTGATTATATTCAATCCTAGGATTGGTTGGTTGTATTCGTCATCTAAGCATTTATCGCAAAGCGCATCTTGGTCGTTAGGATCGAGGATATCGATGATCTTGCCATAGATCTTTTCGCTTTCCTCATAGATATGGATAACTGATTTCTCTAATCCGTTTTCATCAACATTGATCCATTTTCCAGTAACGGATTGCGCAAAAGTCATGAAAGTCATGAAGAGGAAAAGACAAGAAAGAAAAATGGTTTTCAGAGATCTGGGGTTTATGAATGTTTTCTTCTTAATTGATGCATTGCTGCATTCAACTCGAAGCCTAACAATAGTATGTTCGAGTTCAACCAAAGATAAAACAATAGTATCAATAAAGCCCCAATAGACCCGTACAATTCGTTGTACTGCGAGAAGTTTTCAATATAAAGCCCAAACAAGTAAGAATTAAGCAAGATCAATAGCGTCGTAAACAAGGCACCTACGGAAAAGAACTTTGAATGCCTGCCTTCTTTGGTCCCGAAATAATACAGGATCGCTGTGGCCATATAGATCATGATGACAAAGAACACGTACTTGGCCATTCGCACCCAAAAGTCTGCCTTATACTTAATCTCATAACCTTTTTTCTCGAGTACATCTATGGCATTATCAATCACATAGATCTCGAACCAACCCAAAACTATTACTGTAATGATCATAAGAAATGCCAGGATCAATGCAACGCCAGTAGCGAACAAGAATTGCTTGAATACGTTTCTCGTATACTGTGTATGATACGAGTATTCAAACCCTGAGAAAACAGCACTCACGCCATTGGCCATCAGGAATACAGATAAAAGAAATACCGAGGATATTAATCCTGTTCGTTTCGTGCCTTCAATATTCTCGAAGATGTTCTTCATGAAAAAATCCGAAGTATTTGGGGGTAGAGACGATTCAAGGAATACAAGGAATTCTTCCTTGAACCCTTCAACAGGTATATATGGAATAAGTATCAAAATGAATAACAAAAAAGGAAACAAGGCCGTAAAGAAGCTAAATGCAATAGCACTTGCACGAGAGGTCAAAGCCCCTTCGGCAATACCGACAATATAAAGTTCCAGAAGCTGGTACAACGACAGCCCTTCGAGACCAGGAAGTTTGACCTTTTTCAAGAATCTAACTACGACATTGATAACAGGTATTCGTTCTAATTTATCTTCTGAGGATTTGCTCATTTAAACTGCCTTTAGGCTAAGGTCCATGTTATAGACTGAATGCGTCAATGCTCCTGAAGAAATATAATCGACGCCACATTCTGCATATTTCCTGACTGTTTTTTCATTGATACCGCCTGATGATTCCGTTAAGCAATTGTCACCTATTAATTTTACAGCTTTTCGCGTGTCTTCATAATTAAAGTTATCTATGAGAATGCGATACACGCCATCGCTCTTCAATATCTCCTTGATTTCATCCATATTTCGAGCCTCGACAATAATCTTAAGGTCGCGTTTGGTTTCCTTAAGGTACTGTTTCGTCTTATTAATTGCTTTTGTGATTCCTCCAGCAAAATCTATATGGTTGTCCTTTAGCATGATCATATCATACAAAGCGAAACGATGGTTCTCCCCTCCTCCAATTTTCACTGCCCATTTTTCCAAGGCACGAATCCCAGGTGTTGTTTTTCGGGTATCCAGGATCTTAGTACCAGTTCCCTCCAATAAAGTGACAAACTGATTTGTCTTAGTGGCAATGGCGCTCATACGTTGCATGGCATTCAATACTAAACGCTCCGCCTTAAGGATAGATTGTGAAGGACCCTCGACATAGAAAACAATATCACCATATTTTACCGAAGTACCATCTTCTATCAAGGTTTCGATGGTCATGTCTGGATCGACATACCCAAAAACTTCCTTGGCGAATTCCACGCCTGCAATAATGCCCTCGTCCTTAACCAAAAGTTTGGCTTTTCCTTTGGCAGTTTTTGGTATGCACGCCAATGAACTATGATCGCCATCGCCAACGTCCTCACGAATGGCATTGACAATTATTCCCTCTATCTCTTTGTTGAATTGTTCTTTACTGATCATTACAAAACTATATGTTGCTAAAATAAGAATTGGTTACCCAAATGTAATAAAAGAGATCTTGGCATTGTAGATTCAGTACTGGAATTAACTATAGAAAAGAAATGCTATTTTTAAGGCCTCTTGTTATGTAAATTGAAGAAATTAGAACTAAATGACCATCAAACTCATCGCCATAGGCAAGACCGACAACAAGGAACTGCAATCCTTGATAAACGAGTATGCAAAACGCCTAGGTCATTATATCCGTTTTGAGTTTGATATCATTCCCGATATCAAGAACACAAAGAACTTAAGTGAAACGCAACAAAAACAAAAGGAAGGTGAACTAATTCTAAAGAGAATTAATAACTCTGATGTAATGATCCTCCTTGACGAGATTGGCAAACAATACAATTCTGTTGAATTTGCCGATTATCTTCAAAAGCACATGAACAGTGGCATTAAGCAATTGGTTTTCGTTATAGGCGGCCCTTATGGATTTAGTCAAGAGGTCTACTCTAAAGCAAAAGGCAAGTTATCGCTATCCAAAATGACATTCTCTCATCAAATGATTCGTCTGTTCTTTATTGAACAACTTTATAGAGGCTTTACCATTCTTAGGAATGAACCTTACCACCATCGGTAGATTTCTGTACCAAACCTCTTAAGCACCAAGCAATTCCAAATAGAAATGGTGCTGTAATCAATCCAGGTCTATAGGAAGCTTCAATTAAGGCCCAAACCACATGTCCTACGCCATTGATCAGCTCAATTATTATCCAGAACCAAATTATGTATTTGGCCAATACATGTCCAGTTCGCACCAATAGAAGCCATCCCAAGATTCCCAAAACGAAGAATCCGATATTAATGACAAGAAATCCTTTTTCAAGATCGTCGGAAACCAAACTGCAAAGATATCTTGCAGGCGGCAGAACCTCCCATAGGTGACCAATGTATTCTTCAATCGAATGACCCGCTTGCGTAAAAACCAAGAGCAGGCAGACCATTTGAACTTTTCTATCCATAATCTAAAACCTGACCTAATAAAGATACGGGCTAAAATTAGAACAAGGCGATTTCTTCATCATCTTCCCTTTCTTCTTCAAGCTCGACTTTTTCGATCAAGAATTTTGGCAGGTCGTCTTTCTTGGCAAAAGTCAACGGTACCGGCAAGACACAAGCCAAAGCAATCATGAGTATCAAGGCAACACGCCGTATTACTCGTTTAATTTTCATAAAGTAAAAAATCTGCAGATCGACTGCGATTAATAAAAAATTGAATTGTAGCCTAGAGCGGCCTAATTAAGATGCTTGAATAATGGTGAGAATCGCTTCTTCAGAAGTTGAATAAGTCGATGTTTGAATATTGGTTTTCAATCTGCTTTCTTTAAGAAACAGACTTTGAAATTGCTTTTCCTTAATTTCAAGAAGTTGTAGATTATTGAAGGTCTTCAGTTGGGTATTGAAGTCATGATCTAGAATTAAATTGAGAATCGAATGCTCCTTTTTAGTAAATGCCGAAGCATAGTATATGTCTTGAGTTTGACTACTGTTAGATTGTACGAACTCAATAGGGCATTGCAGTGGTAATTCATTAATGGTTTCCCCACCGTAAGCAGTAAGCGAAACCAGCAAGGCAACACTTAATATATTTATGTATAGTTTCTTGAACATTAACACATTACAAAGTTACAACAAATTCCATTACACATTTTCTGATCAATCACAGATCAAGATTCTTCTTTTTTTGCTTTTTCCTCACCACCGACTTTTTTACTCATATAATCTCCCCACTTGGTATTTTCCTGACTTATCAAGGATTCTACCCTATTCACTAGAAGATTGAATGCGTCTTCATCATGATAAGGCGCCGATTTTGTGAGGTACAAATGCTTTTCCTGCTGTAATGCTTCCGATGTTGTTCTGTAACCGGTCCAATTCTCCTGGAATTTATAAAGTCCAAGTATGCCAGAAACAATTGCGATTAGTGCTCCGAGAACAGGGACAATAATGAAACTTAAATATTCTATCTCTAAATAAGCGAACATACCAGATAAAGTCACCAAAGCGGCCATTACCAATTGAGCCAGCTGGAAATATCTGTACCACTTCTTGTTGACACCACTTTTCTTACTATACCATTTTCTTTGGTTTTCTAATCGATTTTCTATGTATTCGTTGTCGTTCATAACCTTACGTTTTGGACAGATTTCAGTTGATTGTCACTATTTTTAACAGAAACTAATTTAGCCTATTTTTTTGAAAGGTCGATTATAGCTTTATTTTAGAAATCCATAGAATCAATATATGAAACTTGTTTTTGCAACTAATAATATCAATAAACTCAAAGAGGTGCAATCCATGGTTCCAAAGAACATTTTGCTCCTTGGATTGAAGGACATCGGTTGTTTTGAAGACGTTCCGGAAACACAAGAAACCATTGAAGGCAATGCCATACAAAAAGCCAAATACATCAAGGAGCATTATGGGTATGATTGCTTTGCTGACGATACAGGATTAGAAGTCAATGCCTTGGATGGTGAGCCAGGTGTGTATTCAGCACGTTACGCTGGACCTCAGCGCGATGCAGACGATAATATGGATAAACTGCTTAATGACCTCTCCAATCACCAAAACAGGAAAGCCCAATTCAAGACGGTCATTGCACTGATCTTGAATAATGAATTGTCTACATTCTCAGGTATTTGCCCAGGAGAAATCACAAAAGAAAAACATGGCACGAAAGGTTTTGGGTACGACCCGATTTTCAAGGCCGAAGGTCATGACCGGACTTTTGCCGAAATTTCCTTGGAAGAGAAAAACAAGGTCGGGCATCGTGGGAAGGCAGTGAGAAAATTGGTTGCGTTCCTTAATTCATTGTAATCCAAATTAAAAGTCTATCTTCGCGCCAGAATCCTCAAGGTGAGGAATGTGTCCAGTGAAGCATATTGGTTTATTTGTCGAAACAGCTTCTAAGAACACGCTAACAGACATTTAAACGATATGACATTCGAAGAACTCGGACTCGAAGCAAATATGCTTCAAGCCATTACTGACATGGGCTTTACAAAGCCCAGCGAAGTGCAGGAAAAAGCCATTCCTGTATTATTACAAGAAGAAACAGATTTAGTAGCACTAGCACAAACCGGAACTGGTAAAACAGCCGCTTTTGGTTTCCCTATGCTCCAAAAAATCGATATTGATAGCCGGACAACACAAGGATTGATCCTTTCTCCAACGCGAGAACTGTGCTTGCAGATAACCAATGAAATGAAGAATTATGGTAAGCATTGCAAAGGATTGAATGTTACTGCCATTTATGGTGGTGCCAGTATTACAGATCAAGCTAAGCAGGTTAAACGAGGAGCACAGATCATTGTTGCCACACCTGGCAGAATGAAGGACATGATCAAGCGTCGCCTTGTTGATATTACAAAAATTGAATATTGTGTCCTGGATGAAGCAGATGAGATGCTTAACATGGGATTCTATGAAGACATTACTGATATTCTCTCTCATACACCTGAAGAAAAGAGCACTTGGCTTTTCTCGGCGACCATGCCTAAAGAAGTGTCAATTATTGCCAAGAAATTCATGCATACTCCGAAGGAGATCACAGTTGGGACCAAAAACGAAGGAGCGACCAGTGTATCTCATGAATACTATCTTGTTAATGCGAGAGATCGTTATCTGGCCTTGAAACGATTGGCCGATGCCAATCCGGATATATTTTCGGTTGTTTTTTGCAGAACCAAACGAGATACACAAAAAGTTGCCGAAAAGCTCATTGAAGATGGTTACAATGCTGGTGCATTACACGGTGATTTAAGTCAGAACCAGCGAGACTTAGTCATGAAATCTTTCAGGAACAAGCAAATTCAGATGCTGGTTGCTACGGATGTTGCAGCCCGTGGTATAGATGTAGACGACATAACCCATGTGATCAACTACCAACTACCTGACGAAATCGAGACCTATACACACCGCAGTGGTCGTACTGGTCGCGCAGGTAAAGAAGGCATCTCGATGGTTATTGTATCAAAAAGCGAGACTCGTAAGATCAAAAGCATTGAAAAAAGGATCAATAAGAAGTTCGAGAAGAAAGACATACCAAGTGGCATGGCAATCTGCGAAGTGCAACTGATGTCTCTTGCCAATAAGATACACAACACAGAGATAAATCATGAAATAGATTCTTATCTAGACCAGATCAATGCACTTTTCGAGGACACTAGTAAGGATGAATTGATCAAGAAATTCTTTTCTGTGGAATTCACCCGATTCTACAATTACTACAAGAAAAGCAAGGACCTCAATGCAGAAGCACAAAACAGCAGTTCTCGAGATAGTGATAGAAAAGGGAGCTCAGACGCAGTGAGGTTCTTCATTAATGTTGGAAAAAAGGATGGCTATACCTGGATGTCATTGAAGGATTTCCTTCGTGAAACCTTAAGCCTAGGACAGGACGACCTTTTCAAGGTAGATGTCATGGACAGTTTTTCTTTCTTCAATACAGATAAAAAGCATTTAACGAAAGTTGCAGAGGTCTTTAACGACTTTATGGTTAACGGAAGGTATGTAAATGTAGAAGTCAGTGAAGACAAAGGCCGTCAGCGAAATCGTGGTCGAGGTAGAGATCGTGGTGGCAGACGACCAAAGAGTTCTGATGGGCGAAGAGGCGAAAGACGAAGCCGTCGTTCTGAAAAGTCTAGAAGTGAGTTTGGTGGGTCTCAGGAATCCAACAGGCGAAGCCAAAGAAAATCCGGTTCGGGTTCAGGCGCTGGAAGACCGAGACGCTCAAGAAGGCGCTAGTTGTTAATGTTTTAGTAAATATTAGCCTTTGGCACGTTTTTTACATTTAGTTTCTTAATTTTAACATTTAGTAACGGCAAATGAAACGACACCTACTTCTTTTAGCACTACTCTTTGCAGGATTCTTTGCTAGCGCACAGGAAGATACTGCCGTTAAAGGAACTGTAATCAATGTTTCAACTTCTAGGCCTCTCGAAAATGTCAACATTGTCAATCTAAGTCAGGTAACTGGAACATCAACGAATTCTAAAGGAGAATTCGAAATAAATGCACAGGCCAACGATACCTTGCACTTTTCATACTTAGGATTCAAATCCATTAAAGTGAGGGTCACCAATGACTGGATTAAGTTCGGTACGTCTCAGATAGAATTGACAGAACTGGCATTGGCTTTGGAAGAAGTCGTGGTGAACCAATTGAAACTCACTGGTTATTTAAAGGTGGATATTGCCCAAGTACCGATCAGGTCCAACTATCGCTATAGTATTTCTGGACTACCTTCAACAGGTTACGAAGGCGGGCAGAGTAAACCTGGAGCAGTGAGCAAGG
>JABDMQ010000336.1 GCA_013001365.1 Flavobacteriaceae bacterium | reverse complement strand
CGCCATGAAAGATCCACCAACTTGGTTTATTTATTCGTTGGGCAATCTTAGGATTGGCACCACCGCATATAGGGAATGCAGCTGCAAACATCTTAGGGTTTTGATTAACAATTTCAAATGTACCCATACCACCTAAGGAAAGTCCTCCTACATAAAATCGATCACTGTCCAGACTTAACTGTTTTTTCAATTTTTTTATGAGGACTTTAAGGAGTTCTTGATGCTTGATTTTTGTCTTTTTTGCAGGATAAATCAATTCTCCAGGAGAGGATTCTCGATCTGAAACTAGGTAAGTCCAATGATGATCTTTTGCAAGTTGAGGAAATACTATCACAGCTGGATATTCTTGTCTAACAGATTCTTGTAAGAAAAGATTAGCACCATGCGTTAACTGTAAGTTATTGTCATTGCCTCTCTCACCAGAACCGTGCAAAAACAGCACTAAGGGGTATTTAACATTAGGGTTGTAATTAAGAGGCAACAAAATGCGATAGGGCAAGGTATCACCCTTGTGCACCACCATATCCTTTTTATACTCCGACAGGTCTTGACCGGCAATGTTATTGGGATACATACCAAGAAGTAGAATTAAAAAAGGTAGTAACACATTGAACTTGGTTTTCTTCATCATGAGCAATTGATTTATTGAATCAGAAAACTACGAAAAAAACCTGAAAAACCCTTTGTTAAGATGAAGGTTTAGACATTCTGAAATACATTATCAGGCTACTTATTTCTTTATGATTTTCAATATCAAGAACCTTAATAAAAGCACGAAAGGAAATCCGTGCATAACGGTATCAAACCAGTCCACTAATTGCATGCCATTAGCTCCTCCTGCTATCCATTTAAGTTTACCCCAGATATGTGGTTCTGGAGTGAAAGGAGCTAATCCAAGCGTAAGACAAAGAACAGCAATAAGTTTCCAGTCATTTATTAGTTTCATCTGATAGTATTAATAAAATCTCTTATTGAATTTTTCCCTTCTGAAAGATGTTTTATGAATGCGGAGCCGATAATTGCCCCTTTTGCAAATTGTGTAGCTTGATTGAATGTTTCAGAACTTGAAATACCAAATCCAACTATTTGTGGATTCTTTAAATTCATATCTCCTATGCGCTTGAAGTACTTGGTCTGCTCTTCACCAAATCCGGATTGAGTGCCTGTCGTACTGGCAGAACTTACCATGTAAATGAAGCCCTTAGACACCGAATCGATATAGCGAATGCGCTCATCACTTGTCTGTGGTGTGATCAATAAAACATTAATGAGTCCATAAGCTTCGAAAATGGCTTTGTAATGTTCATCATATACATCGACCGGTAAATCAGGAAGAATAAGGCCATCAATGCCTATTTCATTGCATTTCTTGCAAAATTCTTCAACACCATATTGCAGAACCGGATTAAAATAACCCATGATTATCAATGGAATACTAACTGTCTTTCTTATGTCTTGCAATTGGTTGAAAAGTACTTTGGTGGTCATGCCATTTCTTAAGGCATGGGTCGAACTATCTTGTATTGTCGGCCCATCAGCCAATGGATCACTGAATGGTAGTCCGATTTCAATCATGTCAACACCACTTTCTTCCAATTCCTCGATTATCCTCACCGTGTCATTCAAGTTTGGATAACCGGCTGTGAAATAGATGGATAGTAGCTTTTTGCCCTTCTTTAATTTATTATTGATCCTGTTCATTATAGTTTAAAATAATCAATGTAATTCTTTAGGTCCTTATCGCCTCTACCAGAAAGACTGATTACGACAATATCATCAGGCTTGAACGTCTTATGATTGAAAATAGCCAAGGCATGACTTGTTTCAATTGCTGGAATGATGCCTTCCAATTGAGCTAATTCCAATCCTGCTGTCATTGCTTCATCATCTGTTGCAGAGTAAAATTCTCCTCTGCCAGTTTTGTAAAGATGCGAATGCATAGGGCCTACACCTGGATAATCCAGTCCAGCTGAAATAGAATAAGGCTCTGTAATCTGACCATCCTCGGTCTGCATTAATAAAGTTTTGCATCCATGAATGATTCCTTCTTTACCTAGAACAGATGTGGCTGCACTTTCTCCTGAATGAATTCCTTTTCCTGCAGCTTCTACAGCTATGATACCAACATCTTCATTATCCAAGAAATGATAATAGGAACCTGCTGCATTACTGCCACCACCAATGCAGGCAACAACATAATCTGGATTTTCACGACCCTCTTTTTCATTTAACTGCCACTTGATCTCTTCTGATATGATAGATTGGAATCGAGTCACCATATCTGGATAGGGATGAGGACCAATGGCCGACCCAATGATATAGTGGGTATTAACAGGGTTATTTATCCAATCACGAATGGCTTCATTAGTTGCATCCTTAAGTGTCCGACTCCCAGATAAGGCAGGAACGACTTTGGCGCCTAACATTTTCATTCTAGCAACATTGGGAGCTTGACGAGCGATGTCTATTTCACCCATGTAAACTATGCATTCCAGCCCCATTAAAGCGCAAACTGTTGCTGTAGCTACACCATGCTGCCCAGCACCTGTTTCAGCAATGATCCTGGTTTTGCCCAGTCGTTTAGCCATCAATATTTGCCCTATCGTATTATTGACCTTATGGGCTCCAGTGTGATTAAGGTCTTCACGTTTTAGATATACTTTGGTATTGTATTTTTTAGAATGACGTTTCGCATAATAGAGTGGAGAAGGCCTTCCTACGTAATCTTTAAGTAACTGATTGAATTCCTTTTGGAATTCCGGCTCTTGCATTACTTTCAAATAATTCTTACGCAGTTCCTCGACATTGGGATATAGCATTTCAGGAATGTATGCGCCTCCAAATTCTCCGTAGTAACCTTTTTCGTTTATGTTGTAGCTCATAATTGAGATTTAAATTCCTTTATTGCTTTAGGGATCTTCAATCCTGGTTCCGATTCAAATCTGCTATTCACATCTATGGCAAAGCATAATTCGGAAACTTTATTTTTCTTGAACTCTTTAAGACTTTCTAATTGATCCAGTCCAATTCCACCACTAAGGAAATACGGCTTAGTTGAAGGATATTTTTTCAATACATTCCAATTGAAGGTGTACCCATTGCCACCAGGTAATTTCCCTTTGGTATCGAAAAGGAAATAATCACATACATCCTCATAAGGAAACAGAACGGAAAAATCAAACTCATCCTTAATGGAGAATACTTTAATGACCTTTACCTTGGTTGATGCTAGCATTCGACAAACTTCGGGAGACTCATGACCATGCAATTGCACCATCGATAAACCATGTTTTTCAATCTGACGGTTCATGAACTCGATACTTTCATCCACAAACACGCCAACTTTCTTGATTGATTTCTGGATTTTTGGAATACTGTCATCAAAATTCCTTGTAGAACGCTCATGGAATATGAAGCCAAGAAAATCCGGTTGCAGTTGTGCAACTTCTCGGATATTTTCTGGATATTTCATTCCACAGACTTTCAATTTCATGACCTCAATTTTTTTATGAATTTATCAGCACTTACACCTGGATTATTCGTTTTCATGAAGTTTTCTCCTATCAAGAAACCTTTATAACCATATGGCCGTAATTCCTTAATAGCCTCAACACTGCTAATACCACTCTCTGAGACTTTAATGAAATCAACAGGAATCTTCTCGCTAAGTGATTTGCTTGTTTCTAGACTTACTTCAAACGTTTTTAAATTTCGGTTGTTAACACCGATCATGTCCAAACTTGGCATGATGGATTTGTTTAGCTCACCTTCATTATGTACTTCAAGTAATACATCCATTTTCAAGTCTTTGGCCAACTCTGAAAACTGCTTTATTTCGTCTCTTGTCAATATAGCCGCAATGAGTAATATGACATCGGCTCCGTAAGACTTGGCTTCCAATATTTGGTATTCATCAATGATGAATTCCTTTCGAAGCAATGGCAGATTGCAACTGGACCTAGCGATCAGAAGATCATCGAGGGAACCACCAAAATACTTGCCGTCGGTTAGTACTGACATTCCATTAACACCAGCAACTTCATATCCTTTGGCAACTTCGAATACATTCAAGTCATTATTGATAACTGACTTTGAGGGTGACCTTCTTTTGTGCTCCGCTATGATACCTGTTGAGCTTTTTTGCAAGACATGAGATAATGAGAAAGTATCTCTATCAAAAAGAACGGAACGTTCCAACTGACTAACTGGAATGAGTTTCTTTCGAAGATTGACTTCAAGGCGTTTGTCGCTTACTATGTGATCAAGAATGGTCATTTACTTAGTTCCTGTAATTTATTCAATGCTTTCAATGCACTTCCTGAAAGAAGTGATTCCTTTGCTAATTCGAAACCTTCTTTAGGCTCAAGGTTCTTAGAAGTTGCTATTGCCATTCCAGCATTTGCACATACCACATTGTTTTGTGCTTCAGTTCCTTTTCCACTAATAACATCCATAAATATTTTTGCAGCGTCTTCAACAGTATTACCACCATAGATATCTTTTTGTGATAATGTTTCTACACCAAAATCGGAAGGCGATAAAATGCCTTCGGACGTATTTCGAATGGTCTTGGTATCTCCTGTTAACGATATTTCATCATAACCATCCAATGCATGGAGAATGGTGTAATTCTTATCTGTTTTTTGATATAGATATCCATATAAACGCTGTAATTCCAAATTGAAAACCCCAACCAATTGATTTTTAGGAAACGCAGGATTAACCATAGGACCAAGCATATTGAAAAAGGTCTTTACTCCCAATTCTCGTCTAATGGGTGCTACATTCTTCATAGCTGGATGAAACAAAGGTGCATGCAACACACAGATGCCTGCTTCATCGATCGATCTTTCTAGAAACTCCGAGTCATTAGTGAATTTTATTCCCAAATACTCCATGACGTTGCTCGATCCACAGGATGAGGATACACCATAATTCCCATGCTTGGATACATTGACTCCAGCACCTGCAGTTACGAAAGAAGACAAGGTAGAAATGTTAAAGGTATCCTTGCCGTCACCTCCTGTGCCACAAAGATCAATGGGGTCATAAGCAGATAATTCAACCGGAATGCACAACTCCAGAAGGGCATCTCTAAAACCTTCAAGTTCCTCCAAGGTAATACTACGCATCATGTAGACCGTTAAGAACGATGCAATCTGACTTTGATTATATAGCCCTTCGGAAATATTGACCAATACATGTTTGGCCTCCTCTTTAGAGATTGCTTCATGATTTATGAGTCTGTTGAGTAGTTCTTTCATACTAACTGTTTAGCCAATTCTTCAATATCTGTTTTCCATTTGGTGTAAGAACAGATTCTGGATGAAATTGTACACCTTTCACATCATAGGTCTTATGTCTTAATGACATGATCTGACCATTTTCGTCATAAGAGGTTGCTTCCAGGTCGTTAGGAAGTTCATTATTGACTACCCACGAATGGTAGCGGCCTACCTTGAAGGATTCGCCGAGGCCTTGAAACAATGGTTCATCGGTAACGCAAATTGTTATGTTGGTAGCCACCCCATGAAATACATCGTCAAGATTGACCAAGGATCCACCAAAAACCTCACCAATTGCCTGTTGACCTAGACAAACACCTAAAATGCTTTTTGTAGGAGCATATGTCTTTATGATGGCTTTCAACAATCCAGCTTCATCAGGTATTCCTGGACCAGGAGATAGAACGATCTTATCGAATGGCTCAACATCTTCCAAGGTTAATTTATCATTCCTTCTTACAGTTACATCGCAATCCAGATCTTCTATATAGTGCACCAGATTGTATGTGAAACTATCGTAATTATCTATTACCAACACTTTATTCATGATCTAAATATCTTCTGCCAATTCAATGGCCTTGTTCAATGCGCCTAACTTATTATATACTTCTTGTAATTCGTTTTCGGGACTGGACTTCGAAACTAGGCCCGCTCCTGCCTGCCAATGTAATTTATGGTCCTTGCTTAGGAAAGTCCTGATCATAATGGCATGATTGAAATTGCCATTGAAATCCATGAATCCAATTGCTCCGCCATAGTACCCTCGACTTGTTTTCTCGTATTGCTCAATCAATTGCATGGCCCGATGCTTAGGAGCGCCACTCAATGTTCCAGCTGGAAACGTATCTGCAACCACCTGCATAGTCGAAGTATTTTTATGTTTTAACCCAGTTACCTTGCTGACCAAATGAATGACATGCGAAAAGAACTGGACTTCCCGATAGGTTTCAACCTTCACATTGTTACCATGCCTGCTAAGATCATTCCTAGCAAGGTCAACTAACATGACATGTTCACTATTTTCCTTATCATCTACGGCCAATTGTTTTGCCAGTTCAGCATCTTTTTCATCATTACCTGTTCGTTTGAAGGTGCCTGCAATCGGGTGAATCTCGGTCTTGCCTTCCTTAACGACCAATTGTGCTTCGGGTGAACTACCGAATATTTTGAAATCTCCATAGTCAAAATAGAAAAGATAAGGCGACGGATTGACACTTCGCAATGCCCGATATACATTAAACTCATCTCCTTTGAAATCCTGTGAGAACCGTTTAGAAAGCACCAACTGAAATACATCGCCACGGGCACAATGTTTCTTTGCAATCTTAACATGCTCTTTGTATTCGTCATCTGTTAAGTTGGAAGTAGGATTGCCGTTTACCTTAAAATCATATGTGGCAAAATTCTTGACCTTTATCAACTGTAAAATCTCTTCTATGTTATCCTGACCCTCATCCAGACAATGAGCGAATATGTATGCTTCGTTCTTGAAATGATTAATAGCAATAATGTTTTGATAAACGGAATAGAACAAGTCTGGAATTTCCAATGAGTCCTGTTTCTTAGAAATATCAATGTCTTCGAAATACCGCACAGCGTCGTACGCCATGAAGCCAAAAATGCCATTATTGATGAATTTGAAATTTTCCTTGGAGGACACCTTGAAGCATTGTGTGAATTTGTGCAATATATTTGGGATGTTCACGTCAGGTGTAATTTCTGTAATCTTACTCTCTCCATTTGGAAATTCCTGAGTAACTATTTCGTTCTCAACCTTGATCGATGCAATAGGGTTAAAACATATATAGGAAAAACTGTTATCGTTTGCATGATAATCACTACTTTCCAATAGAATGCTATTGGGAAATCTATCCCGTATCTTGAGATAAACACTAACTGGCGTAATGGTGTCAGCAAGCACTTTTCGATAGTGTGTATGTATATTGAATGACTGCATAAATAAAAAAAAGGCCTGTCGTGAAAGACAAGCCTGAATATTTAATTTGAAAATACTATAGCGTTAGTTCACGAACATTGAGTTTCGAGAATACCACCACCAAGTATTGTTCAATTGTGTTTTCATTTCTTGACCTCAAAGATAGGAATCCAAAAATAGTGCACAAATTTTTTTAAATGAAATTACGTCCAATTTATATTTCCGTTGGTCGTTAATAAATTGAAGCTGATGCATTTTTATATTATCTTGATCAAAAAATAGCTCGTTTGAAGATTTGGTTAGTCATAATAGTATTATGCTTATGCAATCACGCGTATTCGCAGGATTGCCCTGATTTAATTAATCCGTTAGCTGGATCTACGAATGTTGCTGTTGATGCCACAATTTCTTGGGACCCAGTTACTGGCGTAACAGGATATATCATTTCATTGGGAACGACCCCAGGTGGAACGGACATAATCAATCAAGTGCCTGTAGGTACCTCAAATTCCTTTACTCCACCGGTAGGCATGCCAGATAACACTCTTGTTTATGTGACCATAACCTTGTTCTTTTTCGACCAGCCTGATATTACTTGTCCTAGTCAATCCTTCACTACTGAAGATTATACGCTTGCACCAAATTGTACTACTATAACTAATCCAATAGACGGTGAAACAAATGTCAATGTGGCAACAAATATCGATTGGACCTATGTAACAGGAGCTACAGGTTATGTTATATCTTTAAGTACAGCACCTGGCCTTGGAGATATCATAAATAATCTTGATCTGGGAAATGTATTATCATATGACCCTATAAATGATTTTCCTTTTGATACCGAAATATTTGTTGAGATCATACCCTATAATGAAAACGGATCGGCCAGTGGTTGTTCCGAAGTTAGTTTTACAACAGGACCATTTGCTGTATTACCAATATGTTCTAACATAATATATCCTCTAGATGGAGAGATCAATGTTGATTTAACGCCTTTAATTGAATGGGAAGCAGTATCTAATGCCACTGGTTACATAGTGAGTATTGGGAGCACACCTTTTGACAATGATGTTCTGGATGCTGGCGTATTTACCAATAACTCTACATTTGTTCTGAATTTTGAATCCAATTCGGTCTATTTCATTGAGATTGTTCCTTTCAATTCGGCCGGAGAAGCCATTGGTTGTGGTCAAACGTCTTTTTCCACGATTTTAGGTTGCGGTCCTTTTTTTGATGTAAATACGGGTGAATTGACCACTTTGAACCCTGTTCTTACACTGCCAAGTGAGGTTGGGCTTTGTCTCAATGAAGTGCCAACAACGCTTACTGCTCCCGATCTGGCAGATGGATATAGATGGTATATGCAAGATGCTAATGGTGATTATTTCATTATTTCTGAATCAGAGAGTATTGAATTGACAGAAGAAGGCCAGTATATCTATGAAGCTTATAATCTAACGGAATCCATAGAATTCCCGATAGAATGCGCAAGTACAAGTGAATTTACAGTAGTAAGTTCAGAAATCGCAACAATCATGGGTGCCAATGTAGATGAAGGAATTGGCAGTATTTCCATTGAACTTTTCGTAGAAGGCAATGGAAATTATGAGTATGCATTAGACGACATCTTTGGGCCTTATCAGGAAAGCAATTTTTTTCCTAATGCACCAGAAGACACCAATATTGTTTATGTACGTGACAAAAACGGATGTGGCGTATCACAGCTAAGTATTGAGAACTATATCCGGCCAAATGGATTTCCAAAATTCTTTACTCCTAATGATGATGGATTCAATGACCATTGGCAATTCAAGCCAAGTAATGAAGATAACTTTACTTTAAAGACTATTTACATATACGACCGATATGGCAAGTTGGTAAAGAACATTAATCCTGCATCTCGAGGTTGGAATGGCACATTGAATGGAGAGAAGCTTAGTACTTCAGGATTTTGGTACAAAGCAGTTACAATTTCTGGCAATAATTTATACGGTTATTTCACGCTTAAGCGATAACAAAAAAAACTTCCGCGTGGGTGAGGCGGAAGTTTACTTAATTACTGGGATCATCTAATCGAATAGATATGTAATTAAAGGGAATTAAAGGGATTTGCTACTAATCACGTATTTTCTCCAGTAATGCATTTAGTTGTTCTAGTTCTGCTTTGTTTAGGTTTTTAATTATTTTTTTTTCTTCATTATTATCAACTATTTCATCAAGCGAATTAATAAGGTCCAAGCCTTGAGATGTAATACTCACCTGAATTTTCCTTCTGTTCTGCCTATCTTCGACTCGTTTAACATAATTCTTCTTCACTAATTTATCGATCAGACGAGTAGAATTACTGTTTTTATTGATCATTCTCTCTTGTACCTCAAAAAGGTTCAATGCTTTGCCATGTTGGCCTCTTAAAATTCGTAATACATTGAATTGCTGCAGAGTGATGTCATAAGGCTTAAGAACGTTATTCAATCTCAAGGAAACATGGTTTCCTGCAAGAATGATATTTACAACTGTTCTTTTAGAAAGCCCTAGAGGTTTATTAACCTTGATTAGTTTTTCTAATTTCATTTGTATATACAACAGTTGTATGTACGAATATAACGATTCGATTCTAATTAACAAAACATTAAGAAAACATTATTTGGCATTGACCGTTTATCTAAATTTCTGTTAAAACAGGGTCTTAGACATAACTATTTCTTAAATTTAAAACATGAAAAACCTATTCCTGATGCTATTGGCAGCTTCATTATTTGTTTCATGCGGTGATAAAGTGTCAAGTAAAGAAAGGCAGCAATCTTCTGTAGAAGTAGAAGATAACCAATCCAACTATGCTTTGGATGTCTATAATTTTGAAGGGTTCGAATCATTTTTGTCCAGGAAAGACGATAAGACCTATGTCATAAATTTCTGGGCAACATGGTGCGCTCCTTGCATCAAGGAATTGCCATATTTTGAAATAGTTAACAAAAAATACTCAGGTAATAATGTTGAAGTAATCTTAGTTAGTCTTGACTTTCCTAAGCAATACGAAAAGAAATTAATACCATTCATTGAGAAAAAGAAACTTGAATCAAAAGTCATTGCATTAGATGATCCTAAGATGAATGATTGGATTCCGAAGATAGATGAGGATTGGTCTGGTGCTATTCCAGCTACAATAATCTATAATAAAGACAAAAGCCAGTTCTATGAGCGCTCATTTAATCTAGAAGAGCTCGAAAATGAATTGAAACAATTTATAACCCTTTAATTAAAATAATATGAAAACAGTAAAAGTCTTATCAAGTTTGCTATTGGTATTTGTTATTGGTGCATTAAGCATTAGTGCAGATAAATTGGCAGTAGATGGTTATGATATAGGAGATATTGCAACAGATTTTAAGTTGAAGAACATAGATGGTAAAATGGTTTCATTGGCGGATTATAAAAATGCCAAAGGTTACATTGTCATATTTACCTGTAACACTTGTCCATATGCAGTAGCTTATGAAGACAGGATCATCGCATTGGATAAGAAGTACAAGGAAAAAGGATATCCGGTCATTGCAATTATGCCCAATAATCCAAAATCAAAACCTGGTGATGCATATGAAGCCATGCAAAAAAGAGCCAAGGTCAAAGGGTTTACATTCCCATATTTAATGGATGAAGGCCAGAAGATATATCCGCAATACGGAGCTAAGAAAACTCCTCATGTTTATATCCTTGAGAAAACAAAGAAAGGGAATGAAGTCAAGTACATCGGAGCGATAGATGATAATTACCAAGATGCTGATGCCGTTGAGGTAAGGTATGCAGAAGATGCTGTTGATGCTTTGCTTGAAGGTAAGGAAGTTCCTGAAACAAAGACAAGAGCCATTGGGTGCTCGATAAAGATCTAAACGTTAAAGTTTTAAATTATTCATAGCCAGAGTGTAACACTCTGGCTTTTTTTTCGTCTATATCATAAGGAAATGTTAAATTAAACGTTTCTTATATAGAATGGCCGATTTAACTCAAGACCAGTGGAGTACTCAACTGGCAAACGATGGTAATGCATTCGTGCTGGATGTAAGAACAGCAGATGAAGTCTCGGAAGGCATCATTCCAAATGCAAAGAACATAGATATTTATAAAGGACAAGGCTTTATCTACCTAATTGAAGAATTAGATAAAACCAAGAATTATTATGTGTATTGCAAGTCCGGAGGGAGAAGTGCTCAGGCTTGTGCTGTTATGAATCAATTAGGATTCAAGAATACATACAACCTTGTTGGTGGCATTTTAGAATGGAAAGGGGAAATCACCGGCAATTAAACTGCAGAATATGAGACGATTTTCAATTATTTTAGGGACCCTGGCTTTAGGGTTTATTAGCTGTCAAGAGACCAATTCAAGTGATATAAAAGTAGTTTCTCCAGAAGAAATGAAATCCTTGATTGAGATGGATGAGGTTCAATTAGTAGATGTTAGGACGGAAGCTGAATATAGATTAGAGCATATTGCCAAATCGCAGAATATAGATGTGCGCTCACCAAATTTCGATGAAGAAATACAGAAATTAGATAAAGACAGGCCGGTTATTGTCTATTGCCGAAGCGGCATAAGAAGTGCCAAATGTGTAGCGAAATTAAAAGATGCTGGTTTCGTTAAAATTTATGATCTTAATGGTGGTATTGCCAAATGGAAATACAAAGGTCTTGAGGTAGAGACAAAATCTTGAATTGAAAACCGACCTACAATTTAGGCTCAAGCCATAAATAACCGATACTTATCAAGAAAAAGAAGAAGAACCATAGGAGATCTATCGGCTGCTTGACTTCATTCTCTATATTTTCAGCAACAGTATCGTCACGAAAATGAAATCTGTTAGACCTTATTTTGTCAAATGCCTTCAATGATGTCCACTTCAAGGAATCGGTCACGTAATAATGAAATGTAGATAATGAGTCTTGCTCAATCCTTAATTGATTCCATCCGATTTTTCTAGGATAAGTCTTACCTTTCCAAAGACTTGAAATATTGCGATCACGTTTTATTGGTACGATAATACTTTCTCCAATGGTAACAACAGGCGCCTTAATATTTGTCCTTAATTCGAACGCAAAGGGTTCATCCTTGAAAGCAACAATTCCAGGCGTGTCCCATGATGTCGATGAAACTGTCTTTTTGCTTAGTGACGTAATTGAATTGGCCCAAATGTGTTGATAGATACTGGAATTGCCTTTCAAAATAAGTTGGTATGTATTCTGAAGCACG
>JABDMQ010000308.1 GCA_013001365.1 Flavobacteriaceae bacterium | reverse complement strand
AGCCATGAGCTCTAGAAGTGTAAACATCATCAAAATCCTTCAAGGTCTTGATTGAGGCAATTTCCTTGTCTGAAATAAGATCTGGGAACTGTTCTTGTTTTTGCCTGAGTTTCTGTAATAAATGATTTTTGAACCTCTTAGCATAAAGTATATTCTCGAATTTGTGTAACTCCAACATACTATGATATAGGCTACATGGAACGCTAATTGCAACAGCACCTTTTATCTCATTCGGAGTAGATTGTTCGCCAAGGTATTTAAGAGTCATGTTACCTCCTAGGCTTACTCCTACTATGTATATATTAGAATACCTTCTGCTATTAATGACATGTTCTATGACCTCGTGCAGGTCTTCAGTTGCACCAGAGTGATATGACCTGTATTTTGTATTTGGTGTTTCGCTACAATTCCTGAAATTCACACAAACTACATCATAGGCCTGCGAATTGAAAAGTTTCGCGGATCCCAGCATATAAGGCCTCTGCGCATTGCCTTCTAGACCATGAAGAAGAATGACCAAACTCTCGGAGCCTCCTGCGGTATAGCTCCAGTCGAGGTCAAGGAAATCACCATCAGAAAGTGTTATTCGTTCTCTTTCTTGTTTAATCCCATTGACTTTTCTAAATAACCCGGAATAGACGGTAGATGCGTGGCCACTCTTGAAAAACAACGGTGGATTATAACTGGACTTTAATAAAGGCATTAACTATTGGAATATAGGAAAGAACTTCTCGAAATTCTCTATTCCCGTTTTCAACCAATCTGAATATTCATCTGCGTCTGGTGTATAGGCAATTGGATGGTTCAATAACTCCATATCACTATTCAGCAAGACATAAAATGGTTGGGAATTATTATTGAAATTCAATGTCTGTAGTGTTGCCCATTTATCGCCAATGGTTTTAATCGTCTTGATGCTGCCATTCGGTTTTAAGTACTTGAAACGCTCCTCTTCTGACAGTTCCTTCCGATCGTCGACATATAAAGAGATAAGTATATAATCTTCATTTAATTGTTCGAATACCCTTCCATTACTCCAAACATGCTCTTCCATCTTCCTACAGTTCACGCATGCCCAACCTGTAAAATCCAACATGATAGGCATGTTTCTTTCCTTGGCAACTGCCAAGCCTTCTTCAAGGTCTTTATAACATTCGATTCCTAACGGACAATTATTCTCTTTGTCATAAACGCTATAGAAAATCGGTGGTGCAATTCCACTGAGCAATTTAAGATTGGCATGAGACGAATTGCTAAGGCCAGGAATAAGATAGATTACGATGGCCAAGAACAGCACCCCTAAGGATATTCGGCCAAAACTCAATTTCTGTAACGGTCCATCATGCGGAAACTTGATCTTACCAAATAAATAAATAGCGGTAAGAACACCAATAAATATCCATATACCAATGAATACCTCACGCTTTAATAATCCCCAATGCTCCACAAGATCGGCATTAGACAGGAATTTAAATGCCAATGCCAGTTCAATGAAACCAAGAACCACCTTAACCGTATTTAACCAACCACCCGATTTTGGCAGCGTATTCAACCATTTAGGGAACATAGCAAACAAGGTAAAAGGTAATGCCAAAGCAAGTCCAAAACCAGCCATGCCCATGGTTAATTTGGTTGCAATATCTCCCGTTGACAAAGCTGTACTGCCCAATAAAGCTCCTAATATTGGACCAGTACAGGAAAAGGACACTATGGCCAATGTCAATGCCATGAAGAACACGCCGACCAAACCACCTATTCGCGTAGCACGACTATCGAGCGCAGTTCCCCAGGAAGAAGGTAAAGTAAGCTCATAATACCCAAAGAAGGAGAATGCAAAAATCAGGAATACCAAGAAGAAAATGATATTCAATGTGACGTTTGTAGAAATGTTATTCAAAATCTCGGGGTCCAAAGAATCGATTAAATGAAATGGCAAACTCAATAACACATATATCACGAAAATAAATATCCCATACATAATTGAATTCGCTAATCCTTGTTGTGAGTTTGCACCGCTTTTGGTAAAGAACGAAACTGTAAGAGGTATCATAGGGAAAACACAAGGCGTCAAAAGGGCAATAAGTCCACCTAAGAAACCGAGCAAGAAAATAGAGAAATTACTTTTCTTACTTACTTCCTCCTGCTCGAAATTTTCCCAACCTGTGACCTTAAGATCCAATGCACTGCTTTTTTTAATGTCGTCCAGAGTAACTGATCCTTCAACTTCTGCTGCCTTCGCATCAGGGTTGAGATTAAAGGCAATTTCTTCCATATCTGGTGCCAGACATCGCTTATCATCACATATCTGCCAATTTACTTCAGCCTTGATCAGTGCCAAATC
>JABDMQ010000298.1 GCA_013001365.1 Flavobacteriaceae bacterium | reverse complement strand
CCTTGGAATGTGGCGGAAACGGACGAAGTGAGTTCGACCCTCCAGCAAAAGGAAATCAATGGACAGTAGGTGCGGTACATTGCGCCTCTTGGACTGGTGTGCGATTACGTGATGTCTTAGAAGACGCAGGTATAAAAAGCAATGCCGTTTATATAGGATTTCATGCCGTTGACAAACATTTGAGCATGGATCCCAAGAAAGAACCTATTTCGAGAGGTTGCCCAATGTCCAAGGCCTTGCAAGACGAAACACTCTTGGCATTCCAGATGAATGGAAAGGACATTCCGTTGGTACATGGATATCCATTACGGTTGGTAGCTGGAGGATGGCCGGCTTCGGTATCCGGAAAATGGGTGAACCGAATTAGCATACGTAATAAGGTGCACGATGGCACCAAGATGACAGGGACCGCCTATCGTGTGCCTTGCGAACCTGTAGCACCTGGAGACAAGGTGAAGGACGAAGATATGTGCATCATCGAATCGATGCCAGTGAAGTCCTTGATCACCTATCCTAAGACTGGTGCCATGATAAAGAAAGGACGTTCTTTGAACATAAGAGGGCATGCTTGGGCTGGGGAACTGGAAGTTGCCAAGATGGAATATTCCATTGATTTTGGATCCACATGGACCGAATGTACCGTTGAGAAGCCAGCCAATAGATTGGCATGGCAGCATTTTTCAGCATCTGTGGATTTCCCGAAAGAAGGCTACTATGAAGTCTGGGCCAGAGCGACAGACAGCAATGGGATGGCACAGCCTATGCTGTTGCCAGGATGGAATCCGAAAGGCTATTTGAACAATGCATGTCACAGGATTGCTGTAAAGGTAAGTTAGCATGAACGAAAAGGACCTTTTCAGGAGTCAGGTAAAGAAGTTGTATTACCATCTAACGCTACTATTCGTATCGTTCTTATTGGCTGCTGGATTGATCGTAACCTATATGTACGATCCGGGATTCCTACAGCCGAAACCTGAGACCATTGCCATCGTTGCCGAGGTTGATGAAGATCGAATAGAAAATGGGATCCATGTAAGAACAGGATTGGTTGATGCTGAAGGCTTGATGACCGTAGTGAATAATTGCACCAATTGTCATTCGTCAAAACTGGTGACCCAGAACAGGATGAGTGCCGAACGATGGGATGCGACCATAAAGTGGATGCAGGAAACCCAGAACCTCTGGGACCTAGGAGGCAACCAAGAGATCATCGTGAATTACTTGGTGACCAATTACCCGCCGAAAGCAAAAGGACGACGCATGGTCTTATCGGACATCGATTGGTATGAATTAAAAGACTAAGAAAGGGGTGGTTGTGTCCTGATTTAAGTCTAATCTTTAACACAACTTTGGCAGTCCATGACTGTACGGAAACATAGTGAAGATGAACCAAATGACGTAATTTTGCGCATCTTCCATTAAAGAAAAAAAGTAGAATACTAAAAAAAGAAAAATGGAAAAGTATTTAGATGCATTTGTTAATAGTTTTAAAGGCACCTTGGACTGGACATGGAAATCCATCATCTTTGAAGTGCCTTGGTACACGAATTATTTTTGGGGACTAGTAGCCATCTCACTTGTGGTTTGGCTTCTGGAAATCGTTTTCCCTTGGCGTAAGGATCAATCGATATTCCGAAAGGACTTCTGGTTGGATGCCTTTTACATGTTCTTCAATTTCTTCATATTCGCCATTGTAATCAGTGGAGTCTACGAAATTCTGGCACTCCTTTTCGGTGAATTCAACATTACAGCGAAAAGCCTGGCCATTATAGACGTAACACAATTCTCACCGTGGCTGCAATTGTTCATATTCTTTATCGTTCTGGATTTCGTGCAATGGTTCACGCATGTTTTATTGCATAAATATCGCTTCTTATGGAAATTCCATAAGGTGCACCATAGCGTAAAGGAAATGGGCTTTGCCGCACACCTGCGTTACCACTGGATGGAAAATGTGCTTTACAAGCCCTTGAAGACCTTTGGTGTCATGATCCTCGGTGGATTCGAGCCTGAACAAGCGTTCATTGTTCATTTCATAACTATTGCCATTGGGCATTTGAATCATGCGAACATCAAGATCACTTGGGGACCATTGAAGTATGTATTCAACAATCCGGTGATGCATTTGTATCATCACGCATACGTGTTGCCAGAAGGTAAGTATGGTGTTAATTATGGCATTAGCCTTAGCCTATGGGACTATATCTTCAAGACGAATTACATTCCTGAAGACAGTGGTACCATTGAAATTGGTTTCAAGGGCGATGATAAATTCCCAAAGGATTTTATAGGACAGAACACTTACGGATTCAAGAAAGGGCAGAATTGAGTTTCACGAAATACTGATTGTAACATAGCTCGGGTTTAATGCCCTTGAATTTTACTACCTTGGTTGCATAAGTCAATTTCTATGCAACAGAAAAAAGCGCCTTGGTATTTTCTTGTCCTTCTTATATTGGCAGGAGAGTCGGTGTTTATCTTGCCATTCGTGCTGGCACGCGTCTTTAGGCCAACCGTACTTGATGCCTTTGGTCTGGACAACCTTCAGTTGGGACTTTGCTTTTCCGTATATGGTTTCGTAGCCTTGCTCTCATATCTTATTGGAGGTCCTCTTGCAGATAAGTTTCCTCCCAGGAAATTGATTGCTGTGGCCCTTTGGATGACGGCCTTAGGTGGTCTGGTCTATGCGACCTTCCCAGACTATAATACCTTACGCATCCTTTATGGGTATTGGGGATTCACGACCATATTCCTATTCTGGGCACCGATGATCAAAGCGACCCGAGTTTGGGGTGGTGCAACCTCACAAGGAAAAGCATTTGGATTCCTGGATGGCGGTCGCGGCCTAGTTGGTGCTCTGTTTGGCGCTTTGGGTGTCTTGATATTTTCGTTATTCATCACCGGAGAGGTATCCGAAGCGACACTTGTTGAAAGCAGGGACGCCTTCAAACAAGTGATATTGGTCTCTGCAGGCATTGTGGCAACTGTTGGTATCCTGGTGTGGTTCTTCATGAAATTGGACCGCGAAACAGAACAGGCCATCCTATTAGAGAAAATAACAATTTCACAGATCAAAGAAGTGCTGCGCTTGCCATCTGTGCTATTGCTTATGGTCATTATCCTATGCGCCTATGTGGGCTATAAGATCACTGATGTGTTTTCGTTATATGCACGAGACGTCATGTTGTACGATCAGGTGCAATCGGCTCAGGTTGGCACTTTTCTGTTGTTCATACGTCCCGTTATCGGGATCTTGATCGGAATCTTGGCAGATCGTACCCTGACCACCTTTTGGTTGGTCGTGAGTTTTGTCATATCCTTCTTGGGTGCCCTGTTATTCGCCACAGGGATAATTTCGGCATCATCAACCTTCTTGTTCTTCATTTCTATATTGATAGTAGCTACTGGCGTTTATGCAGCACGTTCGCTGTATTTTGCTGTGATGCAAAGC
>JABDMQ010000279.1 GCA_013001365.1 Flavobacteriaceae bacterium | reverse complement strand
GTCGAATAGGACGTTTATTGGCAAGAGAACTCATGACACGAACTGGAAAGGGTAGCCAGCTGCGATTAAGGGCAATTGTTACACGTGGTGCAATTGATGAGACGGTGCTTCAAAAACGTGCTTCGTTGTTAAAATACGATTCAGTTCATGGTGATTTCTCTGGTACAGTAGTGCCAGATTCCGAGAATCAAGCACTTATAATCAATGGGACAACGGTAAAGATCATATCGGCCAATGCTCCCGAAGATATTGATTACACAAAATACGGCATCAACAACGCTTTGATAATTGATAATACTGGAGCCTTTAGGGACAAAGAAGCCTTGAGCAGGCATCTTGCTTCAAAAGGTGCTCAAAAGGTCTTATTGACCGCGCCTGGAAAAGGTGTTCCAAATATTGTTCATGGCGTTAACCATTTTGAGCATAATCCAGATAAGTTGAATATTTTCTCTGCAGCTTCATGCACGACCAATGCCATTACCCCCGTCTTAAAAGTGGTTGAAGATTCGTATGGCGTAAAGAGTGGTCATCTTGAAACAATTCATGCCTATACCAACGATCAAAACTTGGTCGATAACCTGCATAAGAAGTACCGAAGAGGTCGTGCCGCGGCCCTCAATATGGTTATTACCGAAACTGGAGCTGGAAGTGCAGTCGCAAAAGCTTTGCCAGCATTAGAAGGTAAACTTACTTCTAATGCCATTCGTGTTCCAGTTCCTAATGGCTCTCTGGCCATCCTGAATCTGGAATTAAAGAATCCAACCTCTATTGACGGCGTAAACACCACCATGAAGAAATATGCCTTGGAAGGTGATCTTGTAGAACAGATCAAGTATGAACTTAGCGATGAATTAGTATCCAGCGATATCGTTGGGAGTGCACAACCTGCCATTTATGACAGCAAGGCGACTATTGTAAGGAAGGATGGCAAGGGCTTATTGCTCTATATATGGTATGATAACGAATATGGCTACAGCCAGCAGGTCATTAGGCTCGCCAAGTACATTGCCAAGGTAAGGCGCTTCACATATTACTAATTTAAAACATCTAAAGATTTAGTTATGGTCGTATATAAATTAACTTCATGATTAATTGAAGTTGATAAATTGTTCTATTATTTTTAGTAATATAGAACGGTTATTTTCGTTATTTTGCTTAAAATAAATCCTATATTAAACTGACCCAAATGAATTATTCAAGATTGATTCTTGTATTTGGCATGCTATTATCAATGTCATTTTCAATTGCACAGACCAAACCAGCAGAAGAAAAATTATCACTCAACAAAGGTACGATCGACAACCAGTTCGAATTTGTCATTCGAAGATCGAACAATTACCAGGAATACAAAGTTGTCAAGAAAAACTGGCTTTACAGCCTAAAGGCGCACACATTGGATTCGCTAAAGGCCGTTCATGGGCAATTGGCAAATACAGAACAGATCGTGGCAAATCAAGCCAAGGAAATCGATGTTCTTAAGACCAATTTGGCAGAAACCCAGAACACCCTGACTGCAACCAATGAGGAAAAAGACAGTATGGCTCTTTTTGGCATTCAAATGAGCAAGACGGGCTACAACCTCTTGATGTGGTCGATAATTGCAGGATTGTTAGCGACACTCTTGTTCTTTATATTCAAGTTCAATAACAGCAATGCCGTTACAAGGAATGCCAAGAAGCAATTGGCGGAGACCGAAGAAGAATTCGAGGCACATCGTAAACGTGCTTTGGAGCGCGAGCAAAAAGTAATGCGTCGTTTGCAAGATGAAATAAATAAGCAGAAAGCTACAAGTTAAGTCAATCTAACTGCGAGGAAAAAATCCGTAAGTTTATACCTTACGGATTTTTTTATGACTGTAATCGAAGCACATATCGAACACCTCGACTTACTGGCACCCCTATTTGATGCCTATCGCGTGTTCTATGAACAACCGTCAGACCTAAAAGCAGCAAGGACTTTCTTGCATGAGCGCTTCAAGAACAACGAATCTGTTATTTTCTTGGCGATGAATGACAACAAGGCCATTGGGTTTACCCAGTTATATCCCTTGTTCTCATCGGTGACAATGCAACGTATGTTCTTATTGAATGACTTATATGTGGACCCAGATCATAGAAACGAAGGCATTGGCGAAGCTCTTATCGATAAAGCAAAAGATTTATGCAAGAGTTTGAATTTTAAAGGGCTTGGTCTACAGACAGCAAAAGACAATCCTGCCCAAAAACTTTATGAACGTTTAGGTTTCAAGATCGACCAAGATCTACATTATTTCTGGACCAACCCTGGACAATAAGCCCTTGACATAACAATAAAAAAAGTTAACTTAGTTTCTCCTTAACTAAAGAAGGAAATATAAAAGTCCTAGTTCTGCGAATTGACTTTACTTGTTCAATCAAAAATTGATGATAAAGTTCTTCAGAAAAATTCGACAAAATCTATTGATTGAAAATAAGTTGAGCAAATATTTACTATATGCCATCGGTGAGATAATTCTGGTGGTTATCGGTATTTTAATTGCATTACAGATTAACAACAATAACGAGACAGCTAAGATACGTGCTAAAGAACTGCATTATCTTAAGAATGTAAAAGCCGATTTAACGTTGACTATTCAAGAGTTAGAGCAGTTCATCAACACAAGGAACAGTCAAATAAAATCAGCAAATAATGTTATAGAACACTACAATGGCAAACCCATAAGCAACCTAAATTCGTTTAATAGTGATGTTATAAATGTATATACTTGGACACGTTTCTTTCAAATAAACAACACCTTTCAAGAACTTACATATTCTGGAAATCTTGCAATAATATCAAACGATTCAATTAAAAACGGTTTGCTGAATCTAGAAGCACTTTATAAGAAGATCAAATACCTCGAAGATCATTTTAGATATGACGCCGAGGTAAATTTGTATAACCCTTCCTATGACATCTTGGATATTAATCCCATGGGAGAAAATTATCTGTATAAAATAACCAATGGTGAATTGGGATCTCAGGCTGAATTGGATAAATCACGATTCGAGGAAATGTTATTGGATATAAGACAGAAAAATGGATTTGCCTTCGCAGTGATAGAGTTCTCCAAAATGAATATCCAACTTATATCCATGAAGAATCTTGCTTCAAATCTTGTTAAGACAATAGATAACGAATTGAATTATTAATTCTAAAATCAAATAAAATGAATGGTAATATTTTAGTAATTGGAGGTACTGGGACAACAGGCCGAACACTAGTTGAAATTTTGCACAATGCCGATGTAGATTTTAAAGTTATGGTGAGAAGTCAAGAAAAAGCAGATGAGTTAAATAAGAAAGGTGTTAACCCAATTCTGGGAGAGTTGGGCGATTGGCCATCCGTTAAAAAAGCGCTGAAAAATGTAGATTCTGTATTTCTTCTATCAAGCCCGTCGTTTACCAAAGTAGCTGAACAGAATGGACTGATAGATCTCGCCAAGGAAGAGGGAGTTCGCAAGATCGTTAAACTATCTGCAGTAATTGCCGATAGTGGGTCCAAGATACACTTGGCAGATTGGCACGGTCTAATTGAAGATCATTTAAAATCAAGCGGACTTGATTACATAAATCTTCGAGCGCATTCATTTATGCAAAACATGTTGATGCTTCATTCAATAACCATAAAGAATGATAACCGTATTTATGAATCTATGGGAGATACAAAAATTCCTATGATCGATACTAGAGATGTTGCCCAAGCATCATATGAATGTCTTACGCGAGATGACTTGAATAATGAAACCTATACTATCACCGGACCAAATCCTATAAGCTATGGCGATGTTGCTGAATCCTTGTCAAAAGCAACTAATCGTAAAATTGAGTATGTCAGAATTTCTCCAGAGGACCATAATAAGGGATTGAAAAATGCTGGAGTACCTGGATGGTTAGCTGACGATTTGACTATTATGAGTCGTGAATGGGCCATTTCGCCTAAACATGAACCTACATCGGATTTTAATAGAATCTCGAGTAAAAAACAGTTTGATATCAATGATTTTGCGAAAGATTATGCCAATTACTTTAACTAGGTAATTAAAGTCATATGGGCATTATCCCAAACATGTAGGCCGAATAATATGTTTTCCTGATCGATCAAAATCTAAACGATTATCTTTGCAACTTGTTTAGATTACCTATGCGAATTGATATCATTACCGTTGTACCAGAATTGCTTAAAAGTCCGTTTGAGGCATCCATCCTCAAGCGTGCCATAGATGCTGGCCTGGTAGAAGTCCATTTACATAATCTGCGGGACTATACAACCGATAACTATAAATCGATAGACGATTACCAATTTGGCGGTGGTGCAGGTATGGTGATGCTTATCGAACCAATTGATAAATGCATTTCTGGATTGAAGTCAGAGCGCGACTACGACGAGATAATTTACATGACACCAGATGGCGAACAATTGGATCAGGGTATTGCCAACCAGATATCGCTCAAGCAAAACCTCATTATTCTTTGCGGGCATTACAAAGGCGTTGACCAGCGCGTTCGTGATCATTTCATTACACAAGAGATCTCCATAGGTGACTATGTACTTTCTGGGGGTGAACTTGGTGCAGCTGTACTTTGTGATGCGGTTATCCGTTTGATTCCTGGAGTACTAGGCAATGAAACCTCTGCCC
>JABDMQ010000274.1 GCA_013001365.1 Flavobacteriaceae bacterium | reverse complement strand
GCACCAATGGAGGACGTTAGCGACCCACCTTTTCGCGCATTATGCAAGGAACAAGGAGCCGATGTCGTGTATACCGAATTTGTCTCCAGTGAAGGCCTTATTCGCAACGCAGCCAAGAGCGTTATGAAGCTGGACATCTATGAAAAAGAACGTCCTGTAGGAATCCAGATATTCGGCGCCAACCTTGATAGTATGCTCCAGACCATAGATATAGTAGAGCGATCCAATCCCGACATTATCGATATCAATTTTGGCTGTCCAGTAAAAAAGGTTGTAAGCAAAGGCGCAGGAGCAGGCATACTGAAAGACATTTGCCTTATGGAAAAGCTTACGGCTGAAATGGTAAAGCGGACCAAACTACCAGTTACTGTAAAAACCAGACTTGGCTGGGACCATGATTCCATAAAGATTGTTGAAGTTGCGGAAAGACTGCAAGACGTCGGCTGTAAGGCCATAGCCATTCATGGTCGAACAAGGTCCCAAATGTACAAAGGCGATGCAGATTGGAAACCGATTGCCGAAGTAAAAAACAATCCTAGGATGCACATTCCGGTGTTCGGTAATGGGGATGTCAATACTCCAGAACGCGCTGCGGAAATGCGTGATGATTATGGGCTGGACGGCGCTATGATCGGTCGTGCTTCAATTGGCAATCCGTGGTTTTTCAGGCAAGTGAAACATTTTTTCAAAACAGGAGAGCATTTAAGACCAATTACATTAGAAGAACGGGTAGAGGCTGCTCGTCGTCATTTGCAAATGGCGATAGATTGGAAGGGTGAAAAGCTTGGGGTCTTTGAAACCCGAAGACATTATACGAATTATTTCAAGGGGATTCCTAACTTTAAGGAGTATAGGATGAAAATGGTCACTAGCGATGATTCAAAAGACGTTTTTGCTGCTTTCGATGAAGTCTTGGACAAGTTTGGTGATTATCAGTTTGCTTAGCTAATCTATTATTCGGGCGAGACCATCGTAAACAAAACTAGCGCTGTTCTCATTTCCTACCATAACATATTCTAGTCCTCTTAACTCTGCCCCTCTTCGACCAACACATTTCTTCTCCCTAATATGTTTGATTTTTTCATCCCAATCATTCACCTTGAGTTGCATGACCGCGCATAAAGAGTCGTTTTGAACATAAACCAATAGATATTCCTGTTCGTATTCTTCAACATAAGCCTTAAGCCAATATCTTAAGTTTTCAGGCCCTATTTCGTTAATCTGTTTTGCTAATTCTATTTTATATTCACTGCTAGCAGCAACGTGGTCATTAAAAACGGCATTGTTGTTTTTGCATTGAGGCCTATCGCATGAAAAAAATAACATGATGATTGAAAAGAGAACCGCTCCTTGATTTAAATATGAAGACATTAAGATTTATAAGTTGTTTAGAATGAAACGTTACAGATGTACACCTTATTATTCAATAAGAGACCTTGAGATTCTTGATGAGGCAATCTTTGAAGCTAATATCCCTAAAACGGATATAGTAAGCAAAACCAATAAGAAATTCATAGGTTTGATGCTTACAGGATAGGGCAGGGAAGGAGTGATCATGTAAAGTGAGAACATTTTCTGCAAAATAATGATCAAGAAACCAATAACCACACCAATGACCCCTCCAACAATGGATAACAAGCTCCCCTGCAAGAAAAATATTCTGCGTAACTCTTTTATGGTAACCCCAAGATTGAAAAGCGTATTCAAGTTCTTTTTCTTGTCCAAGATCATCATGACTATAGAACCAACAACATTAAATAGGGCAATAATGAGCACTAAGGTAAATATCAGATAAACCGCGGTGTTTTCTGTATTCAACATTTTATATAGGGCATCATTGAGTTGCATCCTGTTCTTGATGGCAAAGGAGTCGCCTAGAATAGCAGCCAATTGACTTCTAACATCTTCTTCATCGGCATCTGGAGCTAACTTGAATTCTATGGAAGAAATCTGACCATTTTCATAATCAAGAAGATTCTTGGCGGTTTCTAGATTTGTGAACACCAATGAATTGTCAAGGTCTTCGTTTATTTGAAAAACGCCCACATTGGTCGTATAAACAGAATTGAATGCATTTGTAACAGAGGTAATTTGTCCTTTTCCTGGACGCGGCACCAACAGTGTTAAGGATTTTGCATAATCCATGACGCCCATTGAGAGGTTATTTGTGATTCCCCAACCGGAAACGACCTGGTTGCCTTGTTGGCTCACCCAACTGCCTTCTGCAATAATGGCTTCACTATTGTTTACCTTGCCGAAAGCAGAATCTACACCTTTTAGCGTAGCAAGCATTTTCTTGTTGTCGTAGCTTAATACGATGCGCTCCTCAATGGTCTTTGTATAGAACGCCACATCGGTTAGATCTTGAAGCTTTTCTTCTTGTTCGCTACTCAGCGTATAGGATTTACCTTGTATAATTACTGCTTTAAGATCGGGATCGACAACCGTTGAAAATTGAAGACTGAAATCCTTAAGGCCTGCAAAACCAGACAAAACAATGAACAAGGATGCTGCACCAATAATAACACCAATTGCTGCTATAATGGTAATGATATTGATAGCGTTATTACTGCTTTTGGTAAGCAAATATCTTTTCGCTATGTACAAGGCAATGTTCACCTAAGACTTTTTTCGCTTTTCGAGAAGATCAGGGTTCTTGATAGGGTCCTCCGACCCTTTTAAGGATTTGTCAATGTTATCAATATACTCTAAGGAGTCGTCCAGAAAGAACTCCAGTTCAGGCATCCTTCGCAATTGATGTCGCGTTCGCTGTGCAATTTCATGCCTTATGGATACTGAATTGTTTTTTATGCCTTCGATCAGTTCTTTTGACTTATCATTCGGGAAAATGCTGAGGTATACCTTGGCAATTGAAAGGTCCACCGTGACCTTTACCTTGGTAACAGAAATTATGACACCTTTCATACCACCTTGAGTGGCCGCACCTTGCAGCACATCCACCAAGTCTCGCTGCAACACCGAGGCTATTTTTTTCTGTCTATTAGTTTCCATCTTGCAAAAGTATATGATATTTAAGGATTATCTTTGCATTAGGTAACAAAATTCATTCCTAATCCAATCAAGAACATGAATAAAATCGAACATATTGGCATTGCCGTCAAAGATATTAATGAATCAAATGAGGTCTTCAAGAAATTATTTGGTAAAAAGCATTACAAGACTGAGGAAGTGGAAAGCGAAGGGGTTAAGACGTCTTTTTTCAAGATAGGGAAAAACAAGGTGGAATTGCTAGAAGCAACATCGCAAGACAGTCCGATTGCCAAATTCATTGAGAAGAAAGGGGAAGGGATACATCATATAGCATTTGATGTCGACGATATAGAAAAAGAAATAAAAAGACTGCAGAAAGAAGGGTTCAACTTGATACATAATAAGCCAAAAAAAGGGTCCGACAATAAACTGATAGCTTTTTTGCATCCAAAGTCGACCAATGGCGTATTGATAGAGCTTTGTCAAGACAGGCCAAATAAGGATTAATGCTTGTGCGGTTTTAAAATATGTAGTAATATTGCAGCCACTTTTAGTCCTATAACTGCCCACCTGTTGTATGGCGGGAGAGGCTCAGTTGTACACCTG
>JABDMQ010000247.1 GCA_013001365.1 Flavobacteriaceae bacterium | reverse complement strand
AGATACAAGTCTCCCATCACCATCTTGACACGTTCATCCGAGCATTCGATCACCGTCCATTCGCCATTGATATCTCCTAATGGTTGATCAACATCAAAGTTCATGACCGTTGCACCACTATCAGTTGTAGAGGTATTCCAAAAGCCTACGATCTCTTGATCGTTAACACTGTGTTGCACTACTAGGTCGTCATTTTCATTGAAGTAGAATTCATACTCAGCGAGGTTATCATCGCCGTTGAATCCAGCTCTCCAGTAGCATTCTGCTAAAATAGCATCAACCACGTCCTCAGGACAGACCGCAGGATTAACATCACAGTCATGCTTTTCGAATCTCAATCGGTCTTCTCCTTGCCTGAAGTCTATTTTGACCTCACCGTACTCGTCATCGATTTCATGAAGTTGCCATAATTCGTTATTGAAATCAGTCAAATTGTTCATTTGAAGATTCAATTTTATTCCCGCATCGGTTTGGATCAATTCCCAAGTACCTTCATCAAAATTACCATTGATCTCTGCTTTAACTGTTCCATTTTCGAAGAACGTAAAGACATAACCTTCGTATTGGTCTTCTAGGTCTTGATCATTGACTTCTAATTTATCAACCGTCCAAGTACATTCGGTCAATAAGAAACCAAGGTCATCTGCTGAAATATCAATATTGTCATCATCATTGTAATCGTTATCGTCGTCTTCGTCACAGGTGTCATCAGCAGCTTCTATTGCGGCCAATAGCTCATCATTGTTATTCACGACTGTTGTTGTTCCATCCGCATTGATCATGGTCACAGGGAAATTGATACTGGCCAATACACTACCATCCAATTCATCTATGAAATGATATAATTCCTCATCACTGTTTATAGTGATGGTATCGATCACATCGAAATTAGAATCAAAAACAGAAATGGTAATTGGATACTGGAAATCGATACACTCTATGTCATCATCATCTTCATTCTCTCCGCTACACTCATCGACAAATTGCTCAAGTTCTTCTTGATTGTTAATGGTAACCTCTGTATAATCATTTAAGATGATAACAATAGGAAAGACGATCTCCAGAATATCTTCATCATCATCAAATTCATCAAAGATTGCCTCGATTACTTCAAGGTCCTCTTCAGAATCAATAGTGATTTCCAAACCATTGACATTTACAGTAACGGGCAGGTTCACCGAAATACAATTTCCAGAATCGATGATATTATCTGCAGACCCATCTCTTAATGTGGTTCGCTCTACAGAAGTTGCCAAGGGAGAATTCGCCACAAGGGTTTCTTGCTGGTCGGGGTCTGTAACATCGGTTACCTCATCCTGACATGCCGTAAAGGACATCAATACTATTAAAGGTAAAAGAAGTAGTTTAATTGTTTTGTTGATTGCGTTTTTCATAATCGTAGTTTTGGTTTTTTTAAAAAGGGGATTCATCATTTTTGTTCTTTGCAATTTTTACACGTAACATAAATAGAACAGCTATAACCCAAAAACTCCTACCCTAGAATTTCATTTTTTTTAACTTTAGGCAATAATCAACAATCAATGAGCAACTCCTTAAAGGAAAACATCTGCGATGAAACCTTGTTTTCATCGGCTTTCAATAAGTATTCGAAAGAGTTGCATAATTTCCTGTATTATAAGTTCGGTGAACGATTGAATCCTAAGGACAAGGTGCAAGAAGCCTTCATCAAACTCTGGCAGAACTGTGCCAAGGTAACGCCCAATAAAGCCAAGTCCTATTTATATACGGTTGCTAATAATTTGATGTTGAATGAGGCCGCACACCAGAAAGTGGTCTTGAATTACCAAAAGCTACCTACCAAGGATTCGACCAACGAGAATCCGGAATTCCTGCTTGAAGAACAGCAATTCATGGAGAAACTGCAAAAGGCCCTGTCCAAATTATCGGAAGCCCAACGCGTGGCATTCATGATGAACCGGATCGAAGGAAAGAAACATCGGGAGATTGCAGAATTGCTGGGCATTTCGACCAAGGCAGTCGAGAAACGCATCTATGGGGCGCTCAGCAATTTAAGGGAGGACATAAAAGAAATTTAATATAGTAGGTAGGAGTTTATCGGAATGAACTGTTATATACATGAACGACGACTATGAATAGAGAATTACTTATTAAGAAATGGTTGGATAACGAACTGGATCCAATGGAACTCAAGGCTTTCCAAGCCCTTGAGGATCATGGTGACCTAGTAAAATTATCTGATGGCCTAAAGCACTTCAAAGCTCCGGATTATAATACTGAGCAGGAATTGCAAGCCGTCTTGAGCCGTTTGGAGCCTACAAAAACTGATAAGTCTCCAGGATGGGTAAAACCATTGATTGCTATAGCAGCGATCCTGACCATCTTCTTCGGAGTGACCTATTACAACTCAACACTGGATACAGAAATAAACACATTAGCGTCTGAAAAGACGACCATAGAATTACCAGATGCCTCAAATGCTACCCTCAATGCGCTATCCTCCATAAAATTTAATAATAATAGGTGGACTAAGAATCGTGAGGTACGTCTTGAGGGCGAGGCATTTTTCAAGGTAGCCAAAGGCTCGAAATTCGATGTCATTACAGATGATGGGATCGTTTCGGTCTTAGGGACACAATTCAATGTAAAACAACGCGACAACTATTTTGAAGTGGTCTGCTTTGAAGGTTTGGTCGGCGTATCTCATGGCACTAACAATGTAAAACTGAAGCCTGGTGACAGCTATGTTGTTCTCGATGGGAAATTTATTGCTAAAGAAAAAGAAACCCTAAATGCCCCAGCATGGCTCAAGAACGAAAGTCATTTCCAAAGCATGCCTTACAAAGAAGTCTTGGCCGAGTTCGAACGCCAGTACAATATTACCGTTTCTGCGGAATCTATCGACACCACCCTCTTGTTTACAGGAATCTTCAGCCATGAGGATATGGATTTAGCATTAAAATCCATAACTTTACCTTTAAACCTGACGTATCGATTGCAAAACGACGCTACCATTGTGTTAACGCGTGAATAGAACACCAAATAATTATCTTTTACTACTCTGTTTTTTTCTGTTTGTTCAAGGCTTGGCCAATGCTCAAACAGAGAACCAAGAGCAACCACTTGCGGAAATCCTTAAGATTGTCGAGCAACGCTTCAATGTTACATTTACTTATGCCGATGCCAATGTAAAAGATGTCTCCATCGCTCCGCCAAGTTTTGCCTTGAACCTTGAAGACACCTTGCAATACCTAGAAGGAACAACCCAGCTCAATTTCGGGAAACTGAATAACAACAATATCGTGATCCGGAAAGTCAGTGAAGTGAAGAACGAGGTCAAGAACAAACCTTTCCGACTTCAGGTCCTGGACGAAGTGGTCATTACGAATTTCCTTACCAAGGGTATTGCCAAACCCAACGACGGTACCACAACGATTAATCCCCAGGATTTCGGCATATTACCAGGTCTCATAGAGCCCGACGTACTTCAGACCATCCAAGCCTTGCCAGGTGTACAGAGTGCCGACGAAACGGTTTCAAACCTCAACATTCGTGGCGGGAGCCATGACGAGAATCTCATCCTTTGGGATGGTATCAAGATGTACCAATCCGGGCATTTCTTTGGCTTGATCTCTGCCTTCAATCCCTATCTCACCAAGGATGTCGTGGTCATCAAGAACGGTACTTCGGCTTTTTATGGCGATGGTGTTTCCAGTGTGATCGATATGCGCTCCAAGAACGACATCGAAAACGAATTCACTGGAGGCGCAGGTAGCAATCTGATCAGTGCTGATGCCTATGCTACCATTCCGATATCTCGAAACACAGAGGTACAGGTTTCGGGCAGGCGTTCAATAACCGATGCCATTGCGACACCGACTTACGATCAGTATTTCAAACGCATCTCTCAAGATACCGACTTAAGCAATTCGCAACAGAGCACAACGCTTTCGACCGATGCCAATTTTTACTTTTTTGATGCTAGTTTGAAATTCCTTTATGACATTTCGGATGACGACCAGCTACGTCTAAATTTCCTGACCATTTATAATAACCTGGACTATCAAGAACGGTCTACCACCAATACGGTAGATGAAGCCTTGAACAGTGGTTTGACACAGTTCAATCTTGCAGGCAGTGCTACTTATAGGCACGAATGGAATGACGACTTTAGCAGCAGTATCGAATTCTATGTGAGCCAACATGACCTTAAGGCGACAAATTTCGATATCATTAACGACCAGCGTCTGATTCAGGAAAACGAAGTGATCGATGGCGGATTGAAAGTCAGTACCAACTACCAGTTCACCGATGAAATCCAATGGTCCAATGGCTATCAGTTCTTTGAAGTTGGCATCAGTAATCTCGAAGATGTTAACAATCCGCTCTTTAGGAGTTATATCAAGGAGGTGGTTCGAACACACGCAGGTTTCAGTGAGGCCAAGTACAGCTCTCGGTCTGGCAATACCAATGCAACATTTGGTGTTCGTGCCAATTACTACGACAAATTCGAGAAATTCCTTATCGAGCCTCGATTAAGCCTTAGCCAGAACATATTGAACAACTTGAAGGTGGAACTCCTTGGCGAATTCAAGAGCCAAGTAACAACTCAGATCATCGATCGACAGAACGATTTCCTAGGCATCGAGAAACGCCGTTGGGTTTTGGCCAACGACATGACCATTCCTGTTGTTGAAAGCAAGCAAGCCTCCTTAGGCCTGCATTATTACAAGAACGGATTGCGCATGGTCGCGGAAGGTTATTTTAAAGAAGTCGATGGCATTACATCACGAACCCAAGGCTTCCAGAACCAGTTTCAATTCGTGAATGCCATTGGCAGCTATCAAGTAACTGGGTTGGACCTTTTATTGAACCAACAAATTGGTGACCTGAGCGCTTGGTTAAGCTATTCTTACAGCACCAACGATTACACCTTCGACACGCTTAACAATGGTGAAACTTTCCCGAACAATGTCGACACACGTCATGCACTTAGTTTTGCAGCTGCTTATACCTCCGACGACTTGAAATTTGCCTTAGGGGCCAATTGGCATAGTGGTATTCCTACTACTCGACCCCTGCCTGGCAATGAGGTGGTTAGTGGCGATATAAACTACGAGGCACCCAATAGTTCGAATCTGGATGATTACCTCCGTGTAGATCTCTCTGCCACCTATGCATTCGACCTCAGCAGGAATACACGTGCCAACGCCGGTCTGTCGTTATGGAATCTCCTCGACCAGGACAATGTGATCAATACACATTACACGATCGATGACCAGGACACTATTACCACCATCGAGAACCAGTCACTGGGCATTACGCCGAATGTTAGTTTTAGGGTGCGTTTCTAAGAATCTTGCTAAAATCCTTAACTTAGTAAGGCTGCACACAAGTTTCTGGAAATGAATGAACTGCAACAACACGATATTTTCTTGAGTTACTCCCGTAGCAACGATAAAAAGGCCCTTGATGTCTTTGAGAGCTTAGGAGCGCAAGGTTGGACCGTTTTCATGGACAAGGACATACCCAACGCCGCACTTTGGGACAAGTACCTAAAAAACCAACTCAACACCGTAAAATGCATATTGGTGCTTTGGTCGAAAGAAGCTGTAGAATCAAAATGGGTGAGAAAAGAGGCAAGCATTGGCAAGGAACGTAGAAACTTAGTGCATGCCAATCTTGATGGCTGTGACATCCCATCTGAATTCTCAGACATGCATTACAACGACCTCTCAAAATGGAATTACTTTAATGTTCATTACCCTCAATACTTGAAAGTACTGGAATAC
>JABDMQ010000252.1 GCA_013001365.1 Flavobacteriaceae bacterium | reverse complement strand
AGTATCTGTTGACCTGACCAGTAACTTTTACCTTAATGAGCAGATATGGCTAGGCGCCTTCTATCGTGTAGGTGATGGTGTTGGAGCATTAGTTAACTTCAAGATCTCGGATGTCATCAATATTGGTTACTCTTTTGACTACATTACATCAGACCTTAATCCGTATGCCAATGGGTCACATGAAGTCATGTTAGGTTTTGACCTACCCTTTCCTCAACCAAAATGCAACTGTGTAGATTTACACAATTAATTCTTAAGCTGTTTCGGGTATAATGAAATTTTGGTTTTCCCTGGCTTCAAGTCCTTCCAGGAATCTATGTCGAATTCGATATGAGTAAACCCTGAAGTAGCAACATTACCAGTTGGTTTATCTCCATATGCATTGACAAAAGATGTCATTGCATGATTATGCCCGAATACCATAAGGGTATTTACGTCATCGTCACAATCTGAAATGGTCTTTGTCAAGTTCCGTCCAGAAAAGTCGTAAAGCTGATGATTCAAGACAACCTCGTCTTCATCCATTCCTAGGTTCTTCATGAAAATATAAGCAGTGGTCTTGGCACGCATGGCGTCGCTAGACATGACAAGGTCCGGAAGTTTTAATTTGTCCTTTAAATGTTTTGAAACAAGTTTAGCATCCTTGAATCCTCTTTTGTTCAGAGGTCTTTCATGATCTATTACATCAAATTCCCATGAAGACTTCGCATGCCTTACTAGATAAAGTGTTTTCATAATTAGGGTTGTAATCGTTCAATTTTCCAACTGTAGTCTCCTTGTAACTTATATCGTATTCTATCATGCAGCCTGTTAGGTCTTCCTTGCCAGAATTCTAGCTCGACTGGCTTAACAATATAGCCACCCCAATTCTTAGGTCTTGGCACCTCTCTACCTTCATAGGTTCTCTCTAACTTTTTTAATCGAGTTTCTAACTCCTCCCGATTTTCTATTACGTTACTTTGTTCTGAAACCAACGCACCTAATTGACTACCTCGAGGTCTTGATTCAAAATATCCATCACTTAAGTTTTCAGCAATTTTTTCTGCTTTACCTTTTATAACGATCTGCCGTTCTGCCGCATGCCAGAAAAATGATAGACTCACATTAGGGTTGGCTTTAATCGACTTACCCTTCTCACTAGAATAATTCGTGTAAAAAATGAAGCCTTCGAAAGTGTATTTCTTTAATAACACTATCCTGCCCTTAGGAAAACCATCGCTACCTATGGTAGATAAGGTCATTGCATTGGTCTCGTCAATCTCAAAATGTGCATCAATCTCATAAAACCATTTCTGGAAAAGCTCCATAGGGTTTTCTGGTACTTCATTCTTAAGTAACGAAGATTTTTCATAGGATTTTCTATAGTTGCCAAGATCCTTTTCCATAAATGCAATTTACAAGAAATTTACTGCTGATTAAAATTCAAAATATTTACCATCATCAGCAAGTTCCACTTTCTTGAATATTTCACTTGCTTCTTGCCTGAATTCTTCAATATCATCGTATCGCGTAGAATAATGACCCAAGATCAAGGTTCCAACATCAGCAAGTTTTGCAATCTGTGCAGCTTGTTTTGCCGTAGAATGCTTGGTTTTTGGTGCTAAATGCTCATGTCTCTCCAAGAAGGTGGCCTCATGGTACAGAACATCCACTTTTTTAATTATAGTAACAATATCCTCTTTATAAGCCGTATCGCTGCAAAACGCATAAGATTTGCGTTTTGATGGCGCATAAGTTACCTCTTCATTGGCAACAAGTTCTCCTTCTTCATTAACTACATCTGCTCCTTGTTGTAATTTCTTGAAATATGCCTTATCAATTTTATATTCATTTATAGCATCAATGTTCAATTTACGATTTCCAGGCTTTTCCTTGAACAGGAAACCATTTGCATAGATTCGATGTTGCAATGGTATGGTATAAACTTCTACTTTTTCATCTTCAAATACCAATTCTGATTCTTTGGAAGTCAATTCATGAAACAAAAGTGGGTAATTGGTCCACGAATCAGCTAGTTTCATTTGTAAAGTAATGACTTCCTTAATGCCCTTTGGACCATAAACATGAAGTTCGGATTCCCTAGAAAGCAATCTAAAAGTTGAAATCAATCCTGCTAAACCAAAATAATGATCACCATGTAAATGCGAAATGAATATATGCTTGATTCTTGAAAATTTGATCTTATTCCTTCTTAATTGTACTTGGGTTCCTTCTCCACAATCAATGAGAAATAAATGATTCTTGATTTCCAATACCTGCGATGTCGGATTGGTAAATGTTCGTGGTGTTGCACTATAGCAGCCTAAGATATTTATTCTCATGAAGTAATGACTTTATAATTGGCCAAATGGTCGGTTGTGAATCGACTCTTGAAAGAAAAGGCATGAGGTGTTTCTCCATGCTCTCTTAAATAAGCAAGACGTTCTTTGGCTTCATCTGGCGAAGGTGTATCACCTTCTTTTATATACCATAGCACCATGTGCATTTCTTTCATCTTGCTGAACCATTCTTTCTTCCTTTTCATTATTCCAACATGATCGGTATTATATGTGAATTCAAAAAGGGAATTCAAGTTGTCCCAAACGGACATGTTTATTATCAAGAATTCATCGCTGAAAACCCTTAAAGTAGTTGCATTCTCTTCTTCTCCTTTAAGGCGCCATACAAATCCAATTGAATTTTCAGCCAAGTTATTGATGCGGTCAAGATTATTGACGAAATCAGCCATAATAGGACTGTCAATTGGAGCTATCATTCTGGCAAGATTCAATTGAGCAATATTGTATTCCATCAGAATCCTAGGTCTCTTTCAATCTCTTCCATTTCAATTATGTCATATGCCTCTTGCATTGTGGGTACGATGATTATTTCGTCTGGCATTTCATCGAAATCAACCTTGTCTGTTACAATTACAAATGAATGCTTTGCAAGCCTATGACGATTAGATACTTGTAGAAATTCAATGATCTCGTCTAAGGATAATTGCTCTAAGGCCGTTAGATTTATTACAACATTATCATTCTTGAATCTATGATATTCAGAATCAAGTCTTTGAACAAACTCTTGTGTTGAGAGTTTTTCTTGGGTAATAATTACAATATTTCCGTCTTTATCAAAAATCATGCTTACTGTTTAATTTTAGATGCAAGTAAATAAATTATCGCCATTCTTATGGCTACTCCATTCTCGACCTGATCCAGAATAATCGCCTGATCAGAATCGGCCACATCACTAGTAATTTCAACACCTCTGTTTATAGGACCTGGATGCATTATTACTATATTCTTGTCAAGACTATCCAATAATTTCTTCGTTACACCAAATTGTTGTGTATATTCTCTTGTAGATGGAAAGTAACTTATTTCCATACGTTCATTTTGAACTCTAAGCATATTTGCTACATCACACCAGTTCAAGGCAGTACGAAGGTTAGTCTCAACTTTCACGCCAAGTTTTTCGATGTGCTTTGGAATAAGTGTTTTAGGACCGCAAACTTTTACTTTTGCCCCTTGCAGTTGCAAGGCAAAAATATTGGATAGAGCAACCCTCGAATGCAAAATATCACCGACAATTACAACATTCTTTCCCTTTACTTCACCCAATCGCTCCCTTATTGAATAAGAATCCAGTAATGCTTGTGTTGGGTGTTCATGCGCACCGTCTCCAGCATTAATGATATTAGCCTCTACATGCCTAGAAAGGAAGATGCCTGCTCCTGGATTAGGATGACGCATCACGACCATGTCTACCTTCATCGAAAGTATGTTATTGACAGTATCGATCAATGTTTCTCCTTTTTTCAAGGAAGACTGGGCAGCAGAAAAATTGATGACGTCTGCCGACAATCGTTTTTCGGCTAGTTCAAATGAAAGTCGTGTTCTAGTGCTATTTTCAAAAAATAGATTTGCAATTGTAATATCCCTTAATGATGGGACTTTCTTTATTGGCCTATTGATTACTTCCTTAAAATGGTCGGCTGTTTCAAAAATGAGTTTAATGTCCTCTTGATTGAGGTATTTTATTCCTAATAAGTGATTAACACTTAATTCGCTCATTTCTTATTAATTATTGATTAAATAAACAGCATCTTCGCCTTCATTCTCTTTCCAGTTGACTTTCACCTTTTCTTCATTTATAGCATCCACTTGCCTTCCTCTATAATCGGGCTGTATCGGAAGGTGTCTACTGAAACGCCTGTCGATTAATGTTAATAGTTCTATTTCTTTTGGTCTTCCAAATGATTGAATTGCTGTTAACGCTGCGCGAATGCTACGCCCCGTATATAGCACATCGTCTACGAAAACCACTTTCTTGTCTTCTACAATGAAATTTATATCCGTAGTATTCGCTTCCAACGGCTTATCACTTCTTCTAAAATCATCACGATAAAAAGTAATGTCCAAATGACCTGCATTTATATTCTTGATCTTGTATTCAGTTTTCAAGATCGTTATAAGCCTTTCTGCTAAATATGTTCCGCGGGGTTGTAGGCCTATGATAGCTGTTTGAGTAAAGTCGTTATGGTTTTCAATAAGTTGACAAGCCAGTCGATGAAGAATGATGTTTACCTCTTTAGAATTAAGCAACACTTTTTGACTCATACCGTATCCAAATGACTTTGGTTTACAAAGATAGTGCAAAATTATAGAAACTGATTAATCCATAATTGATAAGTTGAACAACTTTACTAAAAGAAAAAGCCTCCCGAAATTGGAAGGCTTTTACATTTTAATTCAGGAAATAATTATTATTTCTTTCCATCCATTTTGTCCTTCAATGCTTGAAGCTCTTCATTAACATCTCCAATTGTAGTTTTCTCTTTGTTTTTAGAGGCAGTCTTTCTGGCTGCCGCTCTAACATTTTTGGCTTCTTCTTCCCTGAAGATAGCAGTATGAGATGCTACAACACGCTTTAGCTCCTTATTGAATTCGATGATCTTGAATTCAGCACTTTCGCCTTTCTTCAATTTTTTACCATCTTCTTTTTCAAGATGACGAGAAGGTACAAAAGCAACTATATCCTCATTGAATTGAATGGTTGCTCCTTTATCAACGATTTCATGGATTTCTGCTGTATGAGTAGAATTCAATCCGAATTCTTTTTCATATTTATCCCAAGGATTAGGAGTTGTTTGCTTATGGCCTAAACTAAGTTTACGACCTTCTACATCCAATTCCAATACAACAACCTCAAGTTTGTCACTAACATTACAGAACTCACTTGGATGCTTGACTTTCTTAGTCCAAGATAGATCAGAAATATAGATCAATCCATCAATACCTTCCTCAAGTTCAACAAACACACCGAAATTCGTAAAGTTCCTAACGATGCCTTTGTGTTTAGACCCAACAGGGTATTTAGTAGTAATGTCTGTCCATGGATCAGGTGTCAATTGCTTGATACCAAGAGACATCTTACGATCTTCTCTATCCAATGTAAGGATTACAGCTTCAATTTCGTCTCCAACTTTAACAAAGTCCTGAGCAGAGCGTAAGTGCGTGCTCCAAGACATTTCAGAAACATGAATTAATCCTTCAACACCTTCAGCAACTTCAATAAAAGCACCATAATCGGCAATGACCACGACTTTACCTTTTACTTTATCGCCAATTTTCAACTCTACACCAAGAGCCTCCCATGGATGCTTACTCAATTGTTTCAAACCTAACTGAATTCTTGACTTGTCTTCATCAAAATCAAGTATTACAACATTAAGTTTTTGATCCAACTCAACTATTTCGTTTGGATGATTGATACGAGACCACGAAAGATCCGTGATATGAACAAGTCCATCTACACCACCAAGGTCAATGAATACCCCGTAAGATGTAATGTTCTTTACAGTACCCTCAAGAACCTGTCCTTTTTCAAGTTGACTGATAATTTCTTTTTTCTGTTCTTCGATATCAGCTTCGATAAGTGCTTTATGAGACACGACTACATTCTTGAATTCATGATTTATCTTAACCACCTTGAATTCCATGGTCTTGCCAACATATGCGTCGTAATCCCTAATAGGTTTAACATCGATCTGAGATCCAGGTAAGAACGCTTCAATTCCGAAAACATCAACGATCATTCCACCTTTGGTCCTGCATTTTACAAATCCATTAACGATCTCTCCTGTATCATGAGCGTTATTAACACGATCCCAAGCTTTAATTACACGAGCTTTTCTATGCGAAAGAACCAACTGCCCAGTTGCATCTTCTCGCACATCGATCAATACTTCTACGTCATCACCAACCTTAAGGTCTGGGTTATAACGAAATTCGTTCAATGAAACAACGCCTTCAGATTTTGCATTTATATCGATAATAGCATCACGATCAGATATATGTACTACCTTTCCTGTAACCACTTCATCATTTAAAGTGTCAACAAAATTCTCTTCAACCAATTTCTCGAATTCTTTGAGCTTTTTGTCTTCTACTTGCTCAATACCTTCTTCGTAATTGTGCCAATCAAAATCTTTAAGGAATTTTTCTGGATTTGCCTGTGCTTCAGACACCTCCTCTACTTTTGGCGCTTCTTCAACTGCTACCTCTGTAGTTTCTACCTCGGCTTTTGTAGTCTTTTTAGCTGCTTCTTTTTTTGGAGCAGCTTTTGCCTTTGCTTCTTTTTTTTCAGCCATAGCTGATTATAATTTGTATCCTGTATGCTTCGGAAGAATTATGCGAATAACACACAGAAGTGTTATTATTTGTTTTTATCCTTTTTATCTTTCCGATAAATCGCTAAAAAGGGATGCAAAAGTATTGATAATTTTTAGAATTCCCTAATGTATTCTATTGAAAAACCTGCATATACCCGACTTTATAAAATTATGTTCTTGAAATGTTAAAATCTTGGCATTCAAATTACTATATTTAAACCATATTACTAATACTTAAATTCTATTAAAAAATGGTAAAAGCTAAATACCAAGGTGTTCTTGACCTTGGCCAAGAACTTAACATCGAGAACGGAGACGTAAGGGAAGAAAATGGTATTCTTCATGTTTCCGGAACTGCAAAGACCCAATACGAAAAGAACATTCTTTGGGACAAAATAAAAGATATAGGAGGTGAAAACCCAGCAGATATTTCTGCTGATATAAAAGTAGCTGACGAATCTATTTATCATAGGCATATTGTAGTAAGCGGAGAAACACTTGGAAAGATTGCCAAGCAATATTTCAATGATCCAATGAAATACAAAGCGATTTTTGAAGCTAATACGGATATCTTGAAAAATCCTGATCTTATTCATCCAGGACAGGAATTGATCATTCCTAATCCATAAGTAAAAGCATAAATAAAAAAAGCGGCAAAAAGGCCGCTTTTTTTGTGTCATAATTTTCTGGAACTCTTATTGAAACCCAATATTCCTTATACCATGTTGGCTAATCTTGATTGCCTCTAATGGCGTTATTTCGAATGTCTGGTCCTGCTCTACCATATAATATCTCATCCCTGATCTTTCCTTCTCTCCAAGAATGCGTTTAAAGTCAATATTGCCTTTGCCTACTGGAGCGAACTTACCTTCGTCATCCATGTCCTTTACATGCCACATCTTGAAACGATCAGGATAATTTGTAAAATAGGATACCGGATCAGCACCGGCTTTTGTAACCCAGAATAAGTCCATCTGGAAATTAACATAGTCTGGATTGCAATTTTCGAGTAAATAATCTATCGGTACAATTCCTTCAGAATCTTTCATGAACTCAAAATCATGATTATGATATAATAATTTCAATCCAGTGGCATTAGCTTTAATTCCCAACGTATCTAAAATCTGAGCTAGATTCTTTGCACCACCCGTCATACTCATGGTATTTGTGCTGTTATCGTAATTAAACAGGCCCATCGGTGGTATAGGAACAACAAAATATTCGAAACCTGCAGCCTTTACATCGGCCATCATTTTATCGGCATTCTCGAGAGAAACACTACTTTGGTGGCTACTAATTGGAACTAATCCTAATTGATTCAGCTCATTCTTGAAAGCCTCGGGCGACATTCCATAAAAAAGACCGTTTTCATATCCTGCTGCCTCTATATTAACATAGCCTGCCTCAGCTACAGCTCTTAATGTAGCTTTCGGGTCTTTGCTCATATCATCACGGACTGTATAAAGTGCTAATCCTCCCATTCGTTTTTCTATATTGCTATTTTCTTTGTTTTTATTTGCTTTTTTCTCATTTTCCTTGTTACCACATGAAGCTATAAGAAGTAGTATGGATAGCACGAATATGTTTTTCATTATATGTTTTATTTTGATTTCTAAAATACTAAATACTACTCATAGTCTTCTAAAGTCATTCTAACTAATTGCATGACTTTTTCAAACTGCTCCTCAAGACCAAGGTCTGAATTATCTATTTCAATGGCATCTTCGGCTTTCTTAAGCGGGGAATCCTTTCTTGTAGAATCCATATGATCCCGATCCTGTACATTTTTCAGGACCTCTTCATAATTCACATCTTCACCTCGATCTAACAATTCGTC
>JABDMQ010000230.1 GCA_013001365.1 Flavobacteriaceae bacterium | reverse complement strand
AGAGCCAGATAGCCATCGTATTGGACGATATCGTGTATTCTGCTCCTGGAGTTACTACAGGACCAATATCTGGAGGTAATTCTGAGATAACAGGACAGTTTACATTGGCAGAGGCCACTGACTTAGCAAACGTATTAAGGGCAGGAAAGCTTCCTGCTTCTGCAGACATTATTCAAGCTGAAGAAATTGGGGCCTCCTTAGGTCAGGAAGCAATAAAGAGTGGTACAAGTTCATTTTTAATTGCTTTAGCACTTGTTCTTGTTTGGATGCTTTTCTATTATGGTAAAGCTGGTATTTTCGCTGATATAGCACTCGCTTTTAATATCGTATTGATTTTTGGAGTGTTATCTGGTCTTGGAGCAGTATTGACATTACCTGGTATTGCAGGTATCGTCTTAACTATAGGTATGTCGGTAGATGCTAACGTCCTTATTTTTGAAAGAATCAAGGAAGAGTTGGCGAAAGGCAAAGGACTCAAAGAGTCGATCAAGGATGGTTTTGGCCATGCATTGTCTTCTATCTTAGATGCCAACATTACTACTGGATTGACAGCAATTATCTTATTTGTCTTTGGAACAGGACCAATAAAAGGATTTGCAACTACTTTACTAATTGGTATTGCAACATCTTTATTCACAGCGATTTTCATCACACGTTTATTGGTAGATTGGTATGCTAACCGAAAAGGGAATACAAGATTGGATTTCTCGACATCAATTACCAAAGGCTTGTTTACGAAAATGAAAATCGATTTTCTTAAGAAAAGGAAGATCTCTTATGTCGTATCGGGAATCCTGTTGACAGTTTGTTTAGGTTCTTTACTGACTCAGGGGCTTGATCAAGGAATTGACTTCATTGGTGGAAGAGAGTACCAAGTGCGTTTCACTCAGAATGTAAGCACGGAAGAAGTCAAGTCCAGTTTGGATGCCACCTTTGGAAGTTCTGAAGTTAAAACATTAGGAGCTCCGAATCAATTGAAGATATCTACAAAATATAAGGTTGATGAAAACACAGCCGAAGTCGATGCGGAGGTAGAACGCTTGTTGTTCGAGAGCCTTCAAGAATTCTTGCCTAGCGGAATGACACATGAACAATTCATAACTGGATCAGGAGAAGAAAAGATTGGACGATTACGGAAGAGCAAAGTCGGACCAACAATTGCCGATGATATCAAGAAAGCTTCATTCTGGGCAATTCTTGGATCCTTGATCGTTGTTTTCCTTTATATTCTCCTTAGATTCAAGAAATGGCAATTCTCATTGGGTGCGGTATTAGCGGTCTTCCATGATGTCATCATTGTATTGGGTATATTCTCATTAACGTATAGATTCATGCCATTCAATATGGAGATCAATCAAGCATTCATTGCCGCGATATTAACGGTAATTGGATATTCCTTGAATGATACAGTGGTTGTATTTGATAGGATACGTGAATTCTTGAACGAACATACTTCTTGGGAGTTCGGAAGAACGGTTAATTCAGCCTTGAACAGTACATTGAGTAGAACATTGAATACCTCCCTTACGACGTTGGTCGTGTTACTTGCAATCTTCATCTTTGGAGGTGACTCTCTTAGAGGGTTTATGTTCGCATTGATCGTGGGTGTTATTGTAGGTACCTATTCTTCGGTATTCATTGCAACTCCAACCATGTACGATACAGTAAGAAAAGGAAAGGATAAAGAATAATCCCGAGACAACGAATTACGAATAAAAAAAGGGTGGCTTGATAGCGGCCCTTTTATATTTTATTGAGACCTGTAATGAGAGGATTCAATTTTCAGGAACTTCAGAATACTCCATTCGGTCGTCTATTTCTAGAAGCCACTTTTCAGCAAGCCCTGCGTTTATTTCCAGTACGTACTGGGCAGGGACCTTAGATGGTAAGGCAGCTTCGTTGAACGGCTGTGCATTCTCTTGAAAACTAACGATCTTCAGTTTATCGTCCAAATAAATAAGGTCTAAGGGAATTCGTGTGTTTTTCATATAAAAAAAACGCTCTCTCATCGTCGGGAATACAAATAGCATCCCTTGATTGTCCTTCATGGAGTTTCGATACATCAGCCCAGTTTGTACATCGTAGTCGGTATCAGCTATCTCGATGTCCAATTTAGTAATTATTGAATCTGAAGTAGACTTATAAAGTGTCAATTCACCTTCTTTATTGAAAGGAACCTCAATTGGTTTTATATCAGATTTATTGTCCTTACAAGATGTTAGACAAACCATGATGATGCACAGGATAGCAAAACTTGATTTCATGTTTTAATTATTAATTCGTCGTTGATGTAGCTTTTTTGAAAATGAAATAGAACCCTATTAAGATAAAAGGAACGCTTAGTAATTGACCAGTATTCATGAAGGATACATAATCTTCGCGGTCAGCAACCTGTGGTTCCTTGAGAAATTCAATGAAGAATCTAATCGTCCATAAGAGGACCAAGAAAAGCCCGAACAAGAATCCTGGTTTATTGCCTTTATCAGTTTTGGTATAGACAA
>JABDMQ010000244.1 GCA_013001365.1 Flavobacteriaceae bacterium | reverse complement strand
CCTTGGAATAAGGTATATGTATATGAGGTTCGTCAGCAAGAATTGTTCGAAAAGATGAAAGTCTTGTCCAAAAATGGACTAGAAATACAGATTGATGCTTCAGCCTGGTACGAGCCGGTTTATGATGATTTAGGAAATTTGCATCAGTCTTTGGGGGAAAATTACCTGCAACGGGTAATTCAACCAGCTATTCGCAGTGCAGCTCGTAGTGTTGTAGGGCGATACCTCCCAGACGAATTGTACTCTACTAAGCGTGATGCGATTCAAGTTGAGATTTTTGAGGAAACCAAGAATATCTTGACAAAGCAATATGTTCAACTCAATGAAGTCCTGGTCAGGGATGTTACATTGCCACCTACGATCAAAGAAGCGATCGAGCGTAAATTGAAACAGGAACAGGAGTCTTTGGAGTATGAATTCAGGTTGGTTACGGCAGCAAAAGAGGCCGAAAAAGTGATTATAGAAGCGCAAGGTAAAGCAGATGCAAATAGAATCTTGAGTGCGTCTTTAACAGATAAGATATTACAAGACAAGGGTATTGAAGCAACCCTTAAGTTATCGGAATCACCGAACAGTAAAGTCGTTATAGTAGGTGCGGGAGATTCAGGATTGCCTCTGATATTGGGGAATAACTAAATTTTTTATTTTCAAAAACATAAGGTATTGTTATGTAGGTCACAACCTGTATAGCAGTGCTTTTTGTTTGCTTTTGTGTTTTTAAATATTCAATTGTTTATTGGTCCATCATAATCACAAAAATATTTAGATTTGTTCGTGATTTACAAGAGCGTTAAACATCACTTCAGAAAATTCAATGAAAAAGAAAATTGTAAGGATTACTACCGTTCCTAAGGCGATGGGTTTATTAAAAGGTCAACTAAAATTCATGACCGATCATTACGAAATAATAGGGATTTCGTCTTCAGGGATTGACCATAGCACAAGCGAAGTTGGCAAAAAAGACGGCATTGAAGAAATTCCTTCAGACCATACACTTGAACAAGCAAGAATTCGAGAAGGAATTAGGGTGATACCAGTAGAATTGACTCGAAAGATAACACCAATTAAGGATTTGATATCAGTTTGGCAATTGTACAGGATTTTTAAAAAGGAGAAGCCTTTCATTGTTCATTCTCATACGCCAAAGGCAGGAACCTTAGGAATGCTTGCAGCATTTTTAGCTCGCGTTCCTCATCGACTACATACCATAGCCGGCATGCCATTATTAGTTGCAACTGGTCCTAGGCGATTATTATTGGATGTAGTTGAAAAGATCACATACAAATGTGCGACCATGATCTATCCAAATTCATTTGGTCTGAAAGATATCATTTTGGAAGAAGGTTATACAAAAGAGTCTAAACTCAAGGTAATTGGAAAAGGCAGTTCCAATGGTATTGACACAAGCCATTTTGACCCTGGAAAATATAGTAAGGAGGATAGGAACGAATTAAGGAAATCATTAGGCATAGACGATGATGACTTTGTTTATTTATTCGTAGGAAGATTGGTGAAAGACAAAGGAATCAACGAGCTCATTCAAGTATTTAAAGAGCTTAATGATGTACATAAAAAAGCCAAACTTGTTTTAGTTGGACCCTATGAAAAAGACCTTGACCCTTTGCTTCCTGAGACCGAAGAAACTATTAATACCCATCCGAATATTAAATTCGTTGGTTGGAAAAATGATGTTCGTCCTTATTTTCATATTTCAGATGTACTTACTTTTCCTAGTTATAGAGAGGGATTCCCGAATGTTGTCATGCAGTCTGGAGCAATGGGGCTGCCAAGTATTGTAACTGATATTAATGGATGTAATGAAATCGTGATAGAAGATGAAAATGGCTTGATTGTCCCTCCAATGAATGCTAAAGGTCTTAAGGATGCGATGATGAAGATCTATAATTGCTCACGAAACGATAAACTTTTTGATTCTGATAACAATAGGCAAATGATAAAGGATAGATATGAAAGACGATCTATTTGGAAAGAAATACTAAAAGAATATCAAGCCCTAAATTGATTTCACTACTAAGAGTTGTTTACAAGCGTATTATTGATTAACACATAAGGGATTTTCTAAATGCTTGATTAACATCAAAGTACTACGAATTACATGAGTCATTCATGGATGTAAATTGCATTTCAAGGAGAGAAGATTAATTCGTCCTGATTTAATTGTCATTTGACCAAAATTAGAAGAATCTTAAAGATTATTCGATATTTTTGAGTCTCGATCCAAAGGCTTAACATATGTTAATCAGAACATAATTATAGCTTTTGAATTGACCTCAAACCTAAACCATATTTATCATTTAGGTAACAGAATGTTTTATTATTTATCCAATATCTAAGTTTAATTAAACATGAGCAACCTTAATAACTATGACATTGCCTTTATAGGCTCTGGAATTGCAACTTCATTTACCCTTCTTAATTTAATTGATCGTCTAGAATCGGTCGAGAAATCAAAACCACTGAAAATCGCGTTAATTGAAAAGAACTCTGATTTTCATGCTGGAATTCCTTATGGTAATCGTTCTACCGTGACGTGTTTATTGATTACATCTCTAGTGGATTTTTTGCCACAACCAGAACTAGATGAATTCATTCTTTGGCTTAACAAGAATAAAGAATGGTTACTTGAAGAATTCAAGAAAGAAGGCGGAACCTTGAGCTCAGAATGGCTGAAAAAGCATAAGGATCAATTAGATGCTAATGAATGGAACGACCTATTCATTCCTAGGAGATTTTTCGGTTGGTATATAAGTGAAAAAGTAAACCAAAGACTAGAAGATGCTGTAAAGAATGGACATTTAGAAATAGACACTATCAATTCGCTTGTATTCGACATTAAGAAACAAGATAAGTCCTATGAAATAATAGGTGACGATCTTGCAATAACTACTAAAAAGGTGGTTCTAGGAATTGGATCACTACCACCGCGAATAATTGAGCAAGATATTCATAGTAGTGCAGATGATGACCTTTTGGTTGTATCCGATCCTTATGGGATCGGTCTAGACAAAACCTTGCAGAGTATTGAAGAGTTCTTGAACAAAAGAGGAGAAAAAGATGCCAATGTCTTGATCATAGGAGCCAATGCAAGTGCTTTGGAAATGCTGTATAAATTGAATGACGAAAGAAATCTTGAAAACAAGATTCAAAAATTTGCCTTTTTGTCTACTTTGGGTATGATACCTGATTCCAAGATCTCGGAAGAAGGTTTAAGAACATTTAAGCCCATAAATCTCTTGTCTCTAAAAGAGAAAAAAGAACTAACAGCTAAACAAATAGCAGATGCAACATACAAGGACCTGGACAATGCAGAGCAAAAAGGGATTGGTGCTGCAACTACAGTTAAAATAATTTCTAATGCTTTTGGTGATCTATTGGATTACCTATCGAAGAAAGAGCTTGAGAATTTTGCTTGCCAATATGGTAATGATATTGGAAGAAGACAACGGTGTGCCGGACAGCATTATACTGGCACCATAAAGATGCTAAAAGGCAACAAGAGGTTCGAACATATTAAAGGTAGATACTCAGGATTGGTTAAGAAGGGGAATGGTGAATTCCACTTGAAATACCTCAGCACATCAACTAAAAATGAAGAAGAGTATAAGGATAATGTCAATATTCTGATTAACTGCATCGGCAGTATGAATCTAGAAAGCGATGACATTCCTACTTTGCATAAGAACCTAATCACTTCTGGTTTATGTAGGTCCAACGATTCAAAAATTGGATTTGCGGTAAATCAAGATTTCGAAACAACCGAGAATTTCCATGTTACTGGACCATTACTCGCTGGTAACGTAATTCAAGGAAAAGCCCTCTGGCATTTAGAACATTGCGGAAGAATAATTTGGTCATCTAAGGTTTTGTCACAAACTTTGTCTGATTACTTTTACGCTAATTAACGTGATGTATGCCCAATAATTCGCTTAACTTGCAAAACAATTCATGTACAGGATTTTTCTAAAAAGAGCAATAGATTTTCTAGGATCATTATTTGGATTGATACTGTTGTCTCCCATATTCGTTGTAATTGCATTAGTTCTGATATTTCTTAATGATGGCAAACCGTTTTTCACCCAATTAAGGCCAGGTAAGAATGAGAAATTGTTTTGTGTAATTAAGTTCAAGACCATGACTGACAAGAAAGACAGTTCAGGAAATCTTTTACCTGATAATGTTAGGCTAACGCAGTTCGGTAGATTCTTGAGAAAAACTTCATTAGATGAAATCCCACAATTAATAAATGTCCTAAAGGGTGATATGAGCATTGTAGGGCCGAGGCCTTTACTAGTTGAATTCTTGGAGTACTATACCGAAGAAGAATTAGCTAGACATGATGTAAGACCGGGAATTACAGGTTTGGCCCAGATTTCAGGAAGAAACTTTTTATCGGATGACGAAAAATTCAGGATCGATGTAGATTATGTGAATCGTCTTTCTTTATGGCTTGATGTCCAGATCCTGCTGAAAACCATTCAAAAAGTATTTAAGTCTGAAGATATCGTATTGGCACCAGATGTGGACCCAGGGATAAATGAAGTTAGAGAAAAAAGACCCATTTAATAAAATGAGCGCATGAATAAGTTCAATTGTCTTACTGCAATATTCCTTAAGTTGTAAGGCGAAAGATTAATTAAATTAAAGTACCAAACTGCATGAAATACATAACAGATAAGAAGGAATGGGACGAGGCATTAAAGTTCTTCGATAAATACGATTGCTACCATACCTATGATTATAATTATTATTCGAAGCAAGAGTTAGAAGAACCTGTTTTGCTTTTGTTTCAAAATAATGATACAAGAATTGCTATTCCTTTTTTAATTCGACCAATTCCAGACACTGAGTATTATGATGCCACCTGTGTATGGGGTTATGGCGGTCCAATTTGCTCGAATATTCAAGATGATTACGATCATGGTCTTTTTGAAGAAGAAATGCATCAAATATTTCTGGATAAGAAAATAATCAGCGTTTTCTCAAGATTGAACCCGTTTGTCGATCATCAAGAAGAAATCTTGAAAAACCTCGGTCAAATCGAGGATGTCGGTGTGGTTGTTAATATTGACCTTACTCAAGACCTAGTTACTCAAAGGGCAAATTACTCAAAGACTACAAAAAGGTATGTCAATAAATATGGAAAGCAATGTACCGTTAAATATAGCAAGAAGGAAGAGGACGTATTGCTTTTTATAGATCTCTTTTATGAAAATATGGACAGGGTAAAGGCTAAGGACCAGTATTACTTCAGTAAGGATTATTTCTTTGGCTTGATAAACAGTGAAGACTTTGAGACTGACGTATTGATTGCTATCGAAAATGAAACTGACAAGATTATTTCAGCGGCCATGATGATCAAAACAAAGGACATAATTCAATACCATATGTCGGGCACTTATAACGACTATTTGAGGATGACACCAGTCCGATTGTTAATTGATGAAACAAGGATTAAAGGCACCGAACAGGGCTATACGTATTTTAACCTAGGCGGCGGTGTTGGAGGTAAGGATAATCCTTTATTACAATTCAAATCATCATTTTCAAAAGATTTCAAGACCTTTAATGTCTGGAAATATATAGTTAACAAAGAAATTTACGACCAACTTTGTGAAGCAAAAGGCGTTTCAAGAGCAAATGCAGAAGTGGATTTCTTTCCATTATATAGATACGAAGGATAACGTACTTAGCATTTTTTAGTAATGCTTGGCTACTAGTTTAAACTGAAGGTAACATGTCTAGGATCGAATATCGCATTTACGTAATTGAATTATCCAAGAAAGTTTTTACTGAGAATTCAAGATTTCGAAATGCTAATCCTCAGTTCAATGGCATATTAGAATGTCTCTATGTTGGGATGACCACCAAATCACCTAAGGAACGACTTAAGCAACATAAATCCGGCTATAGAAACAAGAAGGGCCATAAACTTTCCTCTAATATTGTCCAGAAATATGGCGTGTATCTTAGGCCTAGCCTTTATAATCATATTGATCCATTGCCAACTAGATATCAGGCTCTGCGAATGGAAGAAATTCTTGCCAAGGAATTGCGTAGAAAAGGTTATGCAGTCTGGTATAATTGAAAATATCTGTTTCAAACAAATCTTACAATCATTATCTTGTTCGACATTAATTCCTATTAAGAATTTATGTTGAATCGAGGTAAATTGTGCAAAATAACATGAAGCAGAAGATTATATCGAGCGCACCCGGACGCATTTGTCTTTTTGGGGACCATCAAGATTATTTGGAATTACCTGTTATTGCCTGTGCAATCAATCGATATATTACTGTTGAAGCTAAGCCCAATAAGAATGCTTATTTCAAGATAATGATGAGTGATTTGAATAAAGAAGAGGTTATTCACTTTGACCAAACTCTTCAGGAAATCCAAGAAAGAGATTATCTAAGGATTGCTTTAAAGGTATTAAGGCGGTATGGCTGTGTACCCAATACTGGATTCGATATGCATGTTTCCGGAACGATTCCCATAAATGCAGGATTGTCAAGTTCTTCTGCCTTAACAGTAGCATGGATTCATTTAATGGTAACTATTTTTGGGATTAATGAACGAATCACTCCACAACTTATTGCCAGACTAGCTTATGAAACTGAAGTATTGGAACATGCTTCATCAGGTGGTAAAATGGATCAATACACAATTTCAATGGGTAATACTATCTTTCTTGATACTAGGAATGACAAAATAATCAATCTTAAGAATGCAATGGGAAAACTAATTGTTGGAGTTTCAGGGGAAGCCAAAGATACTTTAGGTACTCTATCTAAGCTTAAAAACGAAGCGCATGCCGCAATCCGAAAAGTTACGGACCATTTTATCGATTTTGATATCCATACTGCAGAAATCACAGACCTAAGTAATTACAGTAGTGTCTTGACCAATGATTTAAAACCTATTTTTCAAGCTGCCATTGAGAATCATAAAATTACGCTCAAGGCCTATAAAGCTATGAATACAAGAGTACCCGACTTGGAATATATAGGTGATCTAATGAATCGACATCATGAGTTACTGAAAAACAATCTGAAAATCACAACACCAAGAATAGACAAAATGATCGACAAAGCTTTGAAAGCCGGTGCTTATGGTGCCAAAATTGTTGGATCTGGCGGCGGCGGATGTATTGTCGCAATTGGCACAGAAGAGAATGAAGAAAGAATCATCAATGCAATAACAGAAGCTGATGCTGTAGATGCGTTTTCAGTAAATGTCTCTCGAGGTGCAAGTATAGAATCAAAGAGCAAATGAATACAAGTCTTGTGATATTGGCAGGTGGCGCTTCCTCGCGCATGAAATCTTCTCAAACTAAAGAAGCAATTCCTGCTCGGTTAGCTACGCAAGCCAATTCACTTCACAAAGGCCTTATTGAATTGGGGTCAGAAGGAAAACCATTAGCCTATTTCTTAGTTAAGAATGCAGAAATGGCAGGCTATCGAACAATTTATTTTCTTGTTG
>JABDMQ010000208.1 GCA_013001365.1 Flavobacteriaceae bacterium | reverse complement strand
CAAGTTACGTTCTTGCAGGCTTTCCCCTGGGAATAAATCCTCTTGAATATCTTTTATACGGTCAATCACCTCTTTGAGTTTCTTCTTTTGAGCTTTAAGCATTCTTTTCTCTAAATGCTCTAAACCCATTATTTGCTTACGTTCCTGTGCTTTTACTGCACCAAGAAAAGACTTATCTGTTTTTTCTGCTAACGTGTACAAAGTCTCAAATTGATCCTTAAGATGCTCTTTCTGCGGGGAGAAATCCATTTGCACCTTTGACAATTCCTTTACTTTTTTTGAAATCAATTCTTCTTGATCGAGGAACAATTCATTGATCGATAAATTCAATTTCTTCAATTTACTTTTTTGCTTTGCGGTAGTTATCAACACCGAATTGCGAAGTAACAAAATAGGAAAAGGCACATTAACATCTTGAAAAAAAGCCTTCAATTGAAACCAATATGCTAGTTCTCCTCCTCCGCCAATATAACAGAGATTAGGTAAAACGACTTCTTGGTATAAAGGCCGCAATATTACATTTGGACTGAATCGCTCAGGAGTTTCTTGGAGCTGTTTCATTATTTCATCTTTGCTCCATGATAAATCCGAGCCATAGACCGAAAACTTACCATCCTTCTCAACAATACGCTCTCTTGACCCTTCCCTTAGATAAAACAAATTGATCTCACGAGGATTTACTTGAACTTTGTAATTAGAGGATAGGTCATTAAGTTGTTCATTGGTTTTTGAAACGGCTTTAAATGTCGTTTGCTTTAATAATTCGTTCTCGATATAAGGTGCAAATAATTGCTTTAATTCCTTGGCATTGGCATCGAGAATGACCAAGCCATGTTCCATGAACAATTCGTTGGCCAAATAGCGAGTTGCCTCCGATAGATTATCTTTTTTCAAATACGCATTATTGAACAACGCCTTAAGTTCCTTCGCATTTTCACTATTGCCAAGTTCTTCCGAAAACGCCTTAGATACTTTATCTAATCCATCTAGATCCATTTCTCCCACCGCACCAGCTAATGGTCTGTCCCATCTCACTTTCTTTCCTTTGTAATTGAAATAATTGATTTCTTCGAAGTCATGGTCTTCAGTGGCCATCCAGTAAATTGGTACGAAATTATACTTAGGATAAGCTTCTTTCAATTCCTTAGTCAGGTTTATGGTTGAAATGATCTTGTAAAGGAAATAAAGAGGCCCTGTAAAGAGATTCAGTTGATGACCTGTAGTTATTGTAAATGTGTTCTCCGACAACAAAGCATCTATATTCAATTGTGTCTTTGTAGAGGCATTGATATCGGAATATTGTTGCTTTAACACGGAAACCAAGACCTCACGAGAATCATTCCTGAAAGAGGTATACTTCTCCTCGATCTGGGCCTTGAAATTCTCAATTTTGGGAAACCTGCCATAGAAAGGACTTAACCTGGGGTCTTCATCCAAATAATCACAGATAAGCGACGAGAAATAATTCGTGTCCCTGAACGGAATACAGTCGGTTGGCATAGTTAGCATTGAATTGTATCGTAAATATAAGTCTCTTAAGGATTTTAATTACTAATTTTTAGTTAATTCGTTTCGGCTTGCTATCTTTACTTTATACTTTACCTTAAAACTAATCAACAATGCGAAATTCAATAATTGCACTTTTTCTTGCATTTACTTTTAGTGCCTTTCTTAATGCACAACAAATTCAATCTCCAAGTGATTTCTTGGGATACGAGATCGGTACCAAATTCTCACGGCACAACCAAGTCGTAGATTATTTTAAAAATGTTGCATCACAGCTTCCAAATCAAGTCAAGATGGAGCAATATGGTGCAACCTATGAAAGGAGACCGCTCTATTTAACATATTTATCATCTGAAGAAAATATGCGGAACCTGGAAAGTATTCGACAAGACAATCTTAAAAATACAGGTATTTTGCCTGGAGGAAGCACCAATCCTGATATTGCAATTGTTTGGTTGAGTTATAATGTGCATGGGAATGAAGCGTCAAGCACTGAAGCATCCATGCTCACCTTGTATAAGCTGCTTACCGAAAAGCAAGAATGGCTAAAGAACACAGTTGTAATTATCGATCCTTGTATAAATCCAGACGGTCGTGATCGCTATGCCAACTGGTATAATGTAACGGCTAGCGTTCCTTATGATATCAGTCAACAGGCCAGTGAGCATAACGAGCCGTGGCCTGGAGGACGACCAAATCATTATTTGTTCGACCTTAACAGGGATTGGGCTTGGGCAACACAGATCGAAACACAATCAAGGCTAAAAGTCTACAATAAATGGATGCCACATATCCATGTCGATTTTCATGAGCAAGGAATTAACGAACCCTATTATTTTGCACCTGCGGCACAGCCATATCACGAAATCATAAGTGATTGGCAGCGTGATTTCCAGGACCAGATCGGCAAGAACCATGCGAAGTACTTTGATGCCAATGGCTGGTTGTTTTTTACCAAAGAGAGATTCGACCTGTTCTATCCTAGTTATGGGGACACCTATCCAACCTATATGGGTGCAATTGGCATGACCTATGAGCAAGCAGGTCATAGTCGTGCAGGTTTAGGAGTTTTGAATGATGAAGGAGACATCTTGACCTTGGTCGATAGAGTGGCCCATCATACCACAGCTGGTTTATCTACGGTTGAAATCTCATCGAAAAATGCGGCAAAACTCAATTCTGAATTCAAGAAATATTTCAACTCATCTGGCTTGAAGTACAAGAGTTATGTAATGAAAGGCAATCAAGACAAGATAAATTCTTTGAAGGCATTGCTCGACAAGCATGAGATAAAATATGGAAGCCCTTCAGTATCTCGAGTTAATGGTTTTAAATATTCGACTTCCTCAGAAGGAAGTATGAATACTTCCTCGAATGACCTTGTTGTAAGTACTGATCAGCCTAAAGGAAAAATGATCAAGGCCTTATTCGAACCAGAGGGCAAATTAAGTGATTCCTTGACTTATGATATTACTGCTTGGAGCCTTCCTTATGCCTACGGATTGGAAACCGTTGCAAGCACAAGCCTTGTTTCTAGTAGATCATCAAGCATGTCTTCTGTAAACAATAGCAAGAGTACAAATGCTACCGGTTATATGGTTAAATGGAATAGTCTCAAAGATGCTGAATTCTTGGCCGCCCTCCTAAAACAAGGCATTAAGGTACGTTTTACAGAAAAACCTATGTCCACCTCTGGCGAGGACTTCGATAGAGGGTCATTGATCATAGTAAGAGGAGACAATAAAAAAGTGGATGGCTTAGATGACATACTCATTTCTACAGCTAATGAATTCAGCAGGAAAATATATCCTATTAGTTCAGGATACTCAACTCGTGGGCCGGATTTTGGATCACCTGACATCAAGCTTGTCAATAAACAGCGAATAGCTATGTTATCTGGAGATGGCACTTCCTCCTTGAGTTATGGAGCGCTTTGGCATTTCTTCGAACAGCAATTGAATTATCCAGTAACCTCGATAAATACTAAGCAATTCAGAAATGTCAATCTTAATAAATTCGATGTGCTGATAATGCCAAGTGGCTGGTATGGCTCGGTCTTGAATGAAAATAACATGAAGACGCTTCAAGATTGGATTCGAGCTGGAGGAAAAGTCATAGCTATAGATCGCGCTCTTAATAGTTTCGCTGACAAGAAAGGATTTTCATTGAAGAAGAAGTCCAATGAGAAAAACGATAAAGAAGATAAGAATAAATTGATCCCATATGCCGATCGTGAACGCGAGAATGCCAAGGGATTGATAACAGGAGCTATATTCAATACCAAAGTCGATAATACACATCCTATGGCATATGGATACGATAAAAATTATTTTACACTTAAATTGGGCAGTTCAGCATACAGTCTTTTTGAAAGAAACTACAATGTTGCTCATATTGGCAATAGCCCTATGAAGGTTTCAGGATTTGCAGGTAGTGAGGCCATGAAGAAATTAGACAATACCTTGGTTTTTGGTGAAGAACGCATGGGGAGGGGCAGCCTTATCTATATGGTTGACAATGTTGTATTTCGCAGCTTCTGGGAAAACGGAAAATTGTTTTTGGTAAATTCCATATTCTTTGTTAACAACAATGCTTTTGAGTTGTAATACTATCTTTCGTAAATAAAAGTTGAATTCTTTTTCAGTCATAGTTTTATAATTCATCACTGTTGCAAAATATAATACCTGTATTCGAACCTAGTAAAAATTGGTGATATAGATGCATCTTTCCATATAATTTCATGAATAATATTCTGCTCATAAGACCTGTTAAGGAGCGTTAAATAGTTAGGAAATAAAATGAAATTTTCGTAACTTATGAAGTCATCCTTAAATAAGTTATGCCATGAAAAATGAAGTCTTTATAAACCTCTCGAAAATCATCTCTCTTGTTTTATTGGTAATATTATCCAGCCTTGTTCCATTCAATGCTTATTCTCAAGAAAATCAAGATTTCACTGAATACAAAGGTGAAGTAATCGATGATGAAACGAATAAACCACTTGTATTCGCAGATCTGAATGTGGATGGAACCAACATCAGTACAGTTACTAACACTGAAGGAGACTTTGCCTTAAAGGTTCCGGATAACCTTTCTGATGCAACAGTTACAATTTCATTCTTGGGCTACAAGAAAAAATCCATTCCATTATCCAACTTAAGGGATCGTAAAAACACAATTTCATTATCTCCTTCTATAACCAAATTAACTGAAGTGAGCATTAACGTGCCTAAAAATGCTGAAACCTTAGTAAAGGCCATGTTGAAAAAGAAAGGTGAGAATTATATAACCGAACAGACCATAATGACTGCCTTCTATAGAGAGACTATCAAGAAGAGGCGAAAAAATGCCTCGCTATCTGAAGCTGTTGTCGAAATCTATAAACAACCTTATGATAGTAGAAGGGATGATGCCATAAAATTGATCAAGGCCCGAAAAAGCACCAATTATTCAAGATTGGACACTGTGGCATTAAAATTACAAGGTGGGCCTTTTAGTGCCTTGTATGCAGATATGATCAAATATCCCAAATTCATTTTCAATGAAGACAATATGTCCGATTATATTTTTACTTTCGGAAAATCAACCGAAGTCAATAATCGTCCGGTATACGTAGTCAACTTCAAACAACACCCCACCGATCCATATCCATTGTACTATGGCAAGCTGTTCATTGATGCGGAGACATTTGCCTTGACAAGTGCCGTTTATAATCTTAATGTTAGTGATAGGGTTCTTGCAGGTCAGATGTTCATCAGGAAAAAACCTAGAAATGCCATTGTTTACCCAACAGAAG
>JABDMQ010000180.1 GCA_013001365.1 Flavobacteriaceae bacterium | reverse complement strand
TCCTTTTATGACCTGAATACGAAGCTGAGCTATCGCTTTAACGACAAGAACAGTATATTTCTTTCTGGTTATTTTGGACGAGACCTATTTAGTATAAACGATAGTTTCATTAATACGTATGGAAATGCGGTTGGAAACTTTAGGTGGAATCATGTGTTTTCGGATAATCTATTTTCCAATCTCTCACTAATATATTCTGACTATTTCTATGGTCTAGAACTTGACTTTGTTGGATTTGAATGGAATTCTGGTATCCAGAATTTCAACTTGAAATATGATTTCAAGCATTATCTCAATGACAAGTTGCAGATCAATTATGGCGCTAATAACATTTATTATAGCTTCAATCCAGGGAAAATAAAACCGAATAGTCCAGAATCTGGAATTGTGGAAGAACAACTGATCAAGAAATATGCAAATGAATCAGCCATTTATGTTGATATAGAGCAAGATCTAACATCAAATTTAAGCATACAGTATGGATTACGATTAAGCCATTTCATTAGATTTGGCCAAGACGAAATCAACGTCTATGAAAACGATAAACCTGTAGTTTTCGACCCTTTCTTATTGATTTACCAAGGCGCAGACCCAACAGGTACCGCAAATCCCAGTCGAAGTGACCAATTAGCATCATTTACGAATCTGGAACCGCGTATTTCAGTTGCCTATTCTTTTAATGAAGACAATTCCATCAAGGCAAGTTATACACGATTATCACAATATCTTCATTTATTGTCCAATACAAGCTCTCCAACTCCATTGGATGTTTGGACACCGAGTGGACCATTTGTCAAACCTCAATTATTGGATCAATATGCCATTGGATTTTTCAAGAATCTTAAGGATGGAGATTATACGTTTGAAACTGAAGCCTATTATAAGGATATCCAAAATCGAATCGATTACATAGATGGGGCAAACCTAATAGCTAATAATGCCATTGAACAAGTTATATTGAATGGTGAAGCACGAGCCTACGGTTTAGAATTCCTACTAAGGAAAAACACAGGCAAGTTTCAAGGATGGTTAGCTTATACCTTGGCCAAGTCTGAACAAAGAACGCCACCTAGAGATGAAAATGAAATTGGTATAAATTCTGGAGAATGGTACAATACACCTTATGACAAAAGGCATGACTTAGCAATATACGCCAACTACGAGCTCAACAAAAAGTGGAGTTTCAATACAAATCTCGTGTATCAGACTGGGCGACCAACTAACTACCCGATTGGGCAGTTTGAATTTCAAGGATTGACAATCCCCTATTTTGGCCTACGGAATAAAGAACGATTACCAGATTACCATCGAATTGATGTGTCTGCAACATTAAAACCAAAAAAGAACGAGGGTAGAAATTGGCAGTCAGAATGGGTATTCAGCATTTACAACCTATATAACAGGAGAAATGCTGCATCTATTAATTTTAGAAGGAATCAAGATACTGGGGTCAACGAAGCAATTCGGACATCGATCTTTGGCATTGTACCGTCCGTGACTTATAACTTCAATTTCTAGCTCATGAAAAAGAAAGCATATAGAATGATAGCACTGCTGGTCGTCTTGATATTTTCATCTTGCGAAGACGTTATACAAGTGGATGTTCCTACCGAAGAGCCACGACTGATTATTGATGCTGTCGTTAGAGTAGACACTTCGATACAATTCAATGCAGTACGCGTAAAAGTAAGTCTTACAGATTCGTTTTTTGGAAGTGTCCCTCCAGCAAACCTGCAACAAATAACAATGAATAACCTAGATAATCCAATGACAGGCCCTGATACACCAGCTCTACTTGAAACGGAACCTGGTTCAGGTATATACGAAAAGTATTTTTCAACAGAGGAACTTGTAAGGGATCGTTGGTTCCTGTCCATTAGATATGATGATACTTTTTATGTGGGTTTTGCAGAATTTGCGCCGTCAGTGCCATTTGATAATCTTGAATTCGGAGATGACGTCTTATTTGATGATAACGACACTGAGCTTAAAGTCACTTTCACCGATCTTGAAGAACGTGACGATTTCTATATTTTCGATTTCGATTTTGAGAATTATTTAGTTTCTGAAGATGAATTCTACCAAGGCCAACAATTTGAATTCTCATATTTTTATGATGACATTTTATTGGAGGGGGAAGATCTGGATATTAGTATTCTGGGTGCAGATCAAGAATTCTATAATTACATGGACTTGTTGATCCAACAAAGTGAAGGTGATTTTGGACCATTTGAAACACCAGCACTTACAGTTAGGGGGAACATTTTCAATGTTACGGATATCGATAATATTGATAGCTTTGACAATGTAGATAATGAAGGCAACTTTCCATTAGGATATTTTGCCATTGTCCAAGAATTTAAGGAAACGATCATAGTAGAATAGTTAGTCTTATGCAACATCTTAGACCGTTCATATCGCTTCTGCTCTGTATACTATTTCTTTCCTCATGCGAAGATGTTATACAAGTTGATGTTGCACCTAACGAAAAACGCTTGATCGTTGATGGGATCGTGCGTGTTGATACAGAACAGCCATCCACAGAAGTAAGAGTGAAAGTAAGTGAAACTTCCTCTTTCTTTAACGACATACAGCCTGCAGTTCTTGAAAACATTACACTTAACAATCTCACTAATCCGCCCATGGGGAATCCACCGATACTCGGACAGATCGAACCTGGCGTATATGGTGGCGGATTCTCAACCGAAGAGATCATGAACGATCGTTGGGTCTTGGTCATTACGTATGAAGAGAAATTCTATATTGCTTTTGCAGAATTTACGCCAACCGTGCCAATTGATAACCTCGAATTTGGAGATGGAAATTTATTGGACGAGGACGACACTGAACTTGTGGTGACATTTACCGACCAGGAGGATCGAGATGATTATTATATTTTCGATTTCGATTTTGATAATTTCTTGGTGACCGAAGATGAATTCTATCAAGGACAACAATTTGAGTTTTCATATTTCTACGATGAAAACTTAGAACCTGGTGAAGAAATTGAAGTCAGTATACTAGGCGCAGACCAAGCCTTGTATGAATACATGAACATCATACTCGAGCAAACAGACGATGGGTTTAACGTATTCGAAACGCCAGTTGCCACGGTCCATGGAAATGTCTTTAATGCCACGACTATCGATAATATCGAGAATTTCAATAATGTGAATACACCAGATAACTTTCCCCTTGGTTATTTTACCTTCGTGCAGGAATACAAACAGACCATTATTGTCGAATAGACATGATGCTCATTATTAATTCCTATTTTTGAAAATACAAAACCATGAACTTTGAACTTCAAAAAAACTACTGAATCATCTTCAAATTATGATGACCTTGAAAACATGTCAGTGTCAGAATTATTGAAGAACATCAATAAGGAAGACAGGACCGTTCCGTTGGCAGTCGAAAAACAACTACCTCAAATAGAAGCCTTGGTCGAGCAAGTTGTAGCAAAACTGAAAAATGGTGGCCGATTATTCTACATTGGCGCAGGTACAAGTGGAAGGTTAGGAATAGTCGATGCATCAGAATGTCCTCCGACATTTGGTGTTCCGCATGATTTGGTCATAGGATTAATGGCAGGTGGTGACAAGGCTATGAGAAAAGCCGTAGAATTCGCAGAGGACTCATATGATCAAGGATGGGAAGACCTCAAATCTTATGCTATAACTAGTGAAGATATAGTAATAGGTATTGCTGCCTCAGGTACAACACCTTATGTAGTTGGCGCACTTGATCATTGTAATTCTCATGGAATAATTACTGGTTGTATAACATGCAATCAAGGAAGTCCATTGGCTAAGCAAGCAAAATTTCCCATCGAAGTAGTCGTTGGTCCAGAATTCGTAACTGGAAGTTCTCGTATGAAAGCTGGAACCGCGCAAAAATTGGTATTGAACATGATTACCACTTCTACCATGATTCAATTAGGTCGGGTTAAGGGTAATAAGATGGTGGACATGCAATTAAGTAACAATAAATTAGTTGACAGAGGGATAAAGATGATCATGGACGAATTAAGTGTTTCCTATGAAGAGGCTGAAAAATTATTAAAGGACAATGATAGCGTAAGAGACGTAATCAAGAAGTACAGAAAATGAGCACAGATAAAGAATTATTGGCAAAGGGATTAAAATTCATGGCCTTGGCTTTGGTCTTGATGTTCATAGGCCCAACATTATTGTATATTGTTTTCGGAGATACAGAAAGTTCAACCTATATACCTTTACTAATAATTGGTTTGTTCATTTGCATAGCCGCAATCGCTGTGGCCTTCAAGGGTATAAAAACCATCATGGACAGCATGTTCAAGAAAGAAAATTAACCGTTTTGCATTTCTTTTTTCGGTGAGGTAGGGTTCAGTCCAAAATCATCATCTTCCATACTAATTCCTAATCTGTCAAGAATATAATTGATGATTGCATAATGGTGTATTGTATGACTATTGGCTTGTGCAAACAATGAACCAATAGTATAATTTATTTGAACTATACCTTGGCCAAGGTCATCACGGACAAGGATGATTTTGTTAAGATCTACCTTGAAGCCTTCAATTGTGTTTAGAATCGATTCCAGATAATCATTGGCACAGTCGCAATCCCTTTCAACAGATAAATCCCTATTTCTATTTGTCAAATCAACAAGTCCATTTTCCATACCTATGAATATGCATTGATAGAAGTCCAGGATATGTCTTATATGTGTCCCGATACTTGAGTGATAAGGAGAGATCGAATTATCACAAAGTTCCTCATTAGAGAGCTTAGCAAGCAGGATGCTAGTTTTGCTTAAAGTATTACGAGAAGCTTGTAAAATACCATTATTCATGCAATCGAAAATAGATTAAAATCAAGAAATAAAAAAATATTTAAGGATTTAGTCAATTATCGAATTGAAACTTACAAAAGACCATAAAAAAAGCCCTTCACAAATGTGAAGGGCTTCGAGAAAGGCGGCGACCTACTCTCCCACGATTGTAGTACCATTGGCGCAAATGGGCTTAACTTCTCTGTTCGGAATGGTAAG
>JABDMQ010000159.1 GCA_013001365.1 Flavobacteriaceae bacterium | reverse complement strand
TGCCATTGCCCTTGGAGAGGTCTTCAATAAGGCGTTGGGTAATAAGTTGGGAATGGAACGTTATGGATTTTGCCTGCCTATGGACGATTGTCTGGCTCAAGTGGCAATTGATTTTGGCGGAAGGAATTGGTTGGAATGGGACGCAGAATTCAAAAGGGAAATGGTTGGTAAGATGCCAACTGAAATGTTCTTTCATTTCTTTAAATCATTTACCGATGGTGCTAAATCAAATTTGAATATAAAGGCGGAAGGAACAAATGAGCACCATAAGATAGAGGCCATATTCAAGGCATTTGCCAAGGCCATAAAGATGGCAAAGAAAAGAGACGTCGATAATATGGTCCTGCCATCTACAAAAGGTATGTTATAATGCAAATAGCAATCATAGATTATGGTGCAGGAAATGTTAAAAGCATTGAGTTTGCATTTAGGAGACTAGGAGTCGAAACAACTTTAACTCATGATAGGAGTGAAGTCCAATCGGCAGACAAGGTTATTTTTCCTGGTGTTGGTGAGGCAAGTAGTGCTATGAGCAAATTGAAGCAAACAGGATTGGATGAGATTATTCCCAAACTTGAACAACCAGTTTTAGGGATTTGTCTTGGAATGCAGTTAATGTGTGCTTACTCAGAAGAGAACAACACAAAAGGTCTTGGTATATTTGATGTCGATGTAGTTAGGTTCTCAGAAAAGGTAAAGGTACCCCAAATAGGTTGGAACACAATTAAGAACCTGAAATCAAGGCTTTTCAAGGATATAAAGGAAAACGAATATATGTACTTGGTGCATAGTTATTATGTGCCATTATCCAGTGACACCATTGCATCGTCTAATTATGAACTAGAATATGCAACAGCCATTAAAAAAGATAATTTCTATGGCGTACAATTTCACCCAGAAAAGAGCAGTATTGGTGGTGAACAATTACTAAAAAACTTTATTGAGTTATGAGGATCATACCAGCAATAGATATCATTGAAGGCAAATGCGTGCGATTGACCAAAGGCGATTATGAGACCAAGAAAATATACAACGAAAACCCGATAGAAGTTGCAAAACAGTTTCAGGATAGTGGTATAGAATATTTGCATTTAGTGGATTTAGATGGCGCCAAGGCCAGTAAGATCGTTAATTACAAAGTCCTGGAGACCATTGCTTCCAAGACCAGTCTTAAAATTGATTTTGGAGGTGGCCTCAAATCTGATGATGACCTGCGAATAGCATTTAATTCAGGAGCAAAGCAGGTTACAGGTGGTAGTATTGCCGTAAAGAATGCATCTATATTCCAGAATTGGATCGATACTTATGGCAGTCAAAGAATCATTCTAGGTGCAGATGCCAATAACGAAAAAATTGCAGTAAACGGATGGCAGGAAGATAGCGGACTGGATCTTATTCCATTTATAGTCAACTATCAAAAAAAAGGCATTAAGTACGTCATTTGTACAGATATTGCAAAGGATGGTATGCTTGAAGGCGCTTCTAGTGATCTATACAAAAGAATCTTGACACGCATACCAGATATTAATTTAATAGCCTCTGGAGGAGTTTCGAATGTAAACGACATTCATGAATTGAACGCTATTGGCTGTGATGGAGCAATCATCGGCAAGGCAATCTATGAGAACAAGATAAGTTTAAGGGAATTGGAGCAATTCATAATCAATAACTAGATGCTAACTAAAAGAATCATTCCTTGCCTGGACATCAAAGATGGAAGAACTGTTAAGGGTATAAATTTCGTTAACCTTAGAGATGCTGGAGATCCGGTTGAATTGGCACGTTTTTATGCAGATAATGGGGCAGACGAACTTGTTTTTCTTGATATTTCAGCAACCGAAGAAAACAGGAAGACTTTGATTAAATTAGTACATGATGTTGCTGAGCAAGTCAATATCCCGTTTACGGTTGGTGGAGGAATTTCGTCTATTTCCGATGTAGAAGCACTACTTAAAAATGGAGCAGATAAGGTGTCTATAAATACTTCAGCAGTTAAAAGACCAGATCTTATTAATGAATTGTCGCTGGCATTTGGCAATCAATGCATCGTTGTGGCAATTGATGCCAAGCAGGTCAATGAGAAATGGAAGGTTCATTTAATGGGAGGAAAGGTACTGACAGAAGTCGATTTGTTCGAATGGGCCAAGGAAGTCGAGCGACGAGGTGCTGGCGAGATCTTGTTCACGTCTATGGATCATGATGGTACAAAAGGAGGATTTGCAAACGAAGCTTTAGAAAAATTGGGTAGATGTGTCAACATACCAATAATTGCTTCTGGTGGTGCTGGGATCGTTGAACATTTCACCGATACATTTAAATATGGTAAAGCCGATGCGGCGTTGGCTGCTAGTGTGTTTCATTTTAAGGAAATAGATATTACATCATTGAAAAACGAATTAAGACAGCAAGGAATAGAAGTAAGACTTTAGATCATGAAAATAGACTATAATAAATACC